>JAYVJQ010000048.1:0-3466 GCA_043769055.1 Allobrachymonas sp. | reverse complement strand
TGGGTGGCGGGGCAGCCGGGGGCGAAGTATGCGATCCAGATTCGCAATACGCGTGGGCCACGCATTCTTGCTGTGACTTCTGTGGATGGCTTGAATGTGCTCTCGGGCGAGACGGCTGATTTCAGCCAGCAAGGCTATGTGTTTGAAAGCGGCCAGCGTTATGGCATTGAAGGCTGGCGCAAGAGCGATACTGAGGTGGCGGCTTTTGTGTTCACTGCCTCGGGCGACAGTTATGCCGAGCGCATGGGCAAGCCGCGCGATATGGGCGTGATTGGCGTGGCGCTGTTTCGCGAGCGGCCACCTGTGGCGATGTACTCGCCACCCGTCGTTGCACAGCGTCACGAAGCTCCTGCTGCTGCCGCTCCTGCGCCTTCGGCAGCGCCCGAACGTGCAGATAATTCTTCACGCAAAGCCATGCCTGCTGCTGAAGTCAGCGCGGAACGCGAACGCTCAACAGCACAAGCTGCCCCCATGCCATCACCCAAACTCGGCACAGCCCACGGCGAGCGCGAGCACTCCATCGTCAGCCGCACGCAGTTCGTTCGCGAAAGCACCCAGCCCAACGAGATCATCCGCATCCGCTACGACAGCCATGCCAAGCTTGTGGCTATGGGCATCTTGCCTAGCCCACGCCCTGCACCTGGGCCCAACGCTTTTCCCGGCGCGGCGGCCAGTTATGTGCCCGATCCACCTGCATGGCGTTGAATCTTGGCTCTATGATGGCGGCGTGAACCATGCCATTGATCCCTCCGATCTCGCCCTGATGCAACGCTATGCGCAAGGCGAAGTTGCGGCGTTTGAGGTGCTGCTCAAACGACATGAAACCGCGCTGTGGCGCTTCATTGTGCAAAGCTTGAAAGATGCAGCAGCCGCAGAAGATGTGGCACAAGATACATGGATCACCGTCACGCAGCAAGCCACGCGGTATGTGGAAAACGCTGAGATGGGCCAAAGCGCGCAGTTTCGCACCTGGCTCTTCACACTGGCGCGCAGTCGCACCATCGATCATTTGCGCAAAAAGAAGCCCGAAGTGAGCACACAAGATTTCAGCAATTCGCAAAACAATTGGCTCGATGCACAAGCCGCCGATTCAGGCTTTGGCCCACTGCGCCAACTCGAAGGCCGCGAGCAAGCGCAGGCTTTGCTGCAAGCACTCGATGAGCTGCCGCTTGAGCAGCGCGAAGCTTTCTTGCTGCAAGCCGAAAGCGGCCTAAGCGTCGAAGAAATTGCTGTCACTTGCGAAGTGACATTTGAAACCGCCAAGAGCCGCCTGCGCTATGCCCGCAGCAAGCTCAAAACCTGCTTAGTCGCTTGGTCACCACAGACTCTACCCACTGCCATGGAGGCTGCATCATGAAGCCCCACGATGAATTGCTCGAACGCTACCACCAAGCCAAGGCGCAGCGGCCCGATGGCTTGCCGCCAGAGCCTCCAGCAGCCTTGCACGAGCGGATCATGCAGGCTGCACATACGCAAACGAGCACTATCAATTCCATAGCGGCATACGCATATTCCATAACGGCTAATAGGCTCAAAGAGCATCAAAACACGATTAAAAAACCGATTCCCACGCCAGATGCTGCCAACGATAGCTTCTGGAATATCAAAGCCATTGCCAGCCTCGCCGTGATGGGCCTGTCGGCCCTGCTCTGGTGGCAGTTTGAACACGGCACACCCGAGGAACAAGAAGCCGCCAAGTCTGCCAAGGCCAGCCCCGTAGCGGCGACACCAGCGCCTTTACCAACGCCCATGCCCACACCTGCTGCTCCACCCACAGCAGTGATACAACACGATGCCCGCGCGCAAGCGCCGCGCGCTGAGAAACAATCCATCGCTGCTGCGCCCGCGCAAGCTGCTCAAGAAGAGGCGAGGCAGTTGGCCAAGCCCGCAGCCGCGCCCCCGGCTGTAGCACCTACTATCGCCGAACGCGCACGCACGCAAGACATGGCCGCAGCGCCAGAAGTCGCTGGCGCTGAAGCTGCAGTCACAGCGGATGCCCCCGCAGGCAGCGCTTTAGCCAAGAGCAGCGCCCAATCCCCTGCGAGTAAAAGATTCAGCGCCGAAGCGCAAGGCACATTGAGCACACCGCCCGTTGCAGCACCCGCTGCCCGAGCTGCTACAGCTGCCATGGCTGCTATCCCACAAACCAACCCACTCCTGGCCGCCCTGCAAGCCCGTGATGCAACCGCCCTGCGCCAAGCCCTCGTCCAAGGCACATCGCCCAACGCCCGCACCCCCGATGGCAACCCTGCGCTCACACAAGCCGTCATCCAGCGTTGGGCAGAAGGCGTGCGCATCCTGCTCGCATCAGGGGCAGATCGCAACGCCAAAAACAACAAAGGCCACACCGCTGCCGATGTAGCCTTTGAAATGGGCTCTAGCGACATGACCGAACTACTGGCCACGCCGCGATAAGCTGCCGATCAACCCATATGCAAACCACCATTGCAGGAAAAATCTGCACCGGTTGTAAAGCCAGATTCATCACCTGCGAGCCAGCCGACAATGCCGCCGATTTCTTCTGGTGTGCCAAGGCGCTTCACTGGGATGGTGGCGACGATTTTTTCTAGTACATCGGGACGAATGGCTTTGACCATATCGGTGCCGATATAGCCGGGGCTCACGGTGTTGACCGTCACGCCTTTGGCGGCCATCTCTTGCGCCAAGGCCATGGTGAAGCCATGCATGCCAGCTTTGGCTGCAGAGTAATTGGTTTGCCCTGCTTGGCCTTTTTCGCCGTTGACCGAGCTGATTTGGATGATGCGGCCAAAGCCACGCTCCACCATGTCGGGTACGACTTGTTTGGTCACATTGAACATCGAGTTCAGATTGGTGTCGATCACGGAATCCCAATCGTCGCGTGTCATTTTGAGGAACATGCGGTCGCGTGTGATGCCGGCATTGTTGACCAGCACATCAATCGAGCCATGCTCGGCCTTGGCTTTGGCGAAGGCCTCGACGGTGGAATCCCAATCGGCCACATTGCCGACCGAGGTGTGAAAGGTGTAGCCCAAAGCTGCTTGCTCGGCAATCCATTTGCTGTGGTCGCGTGTGGGGCCACAGCCCGCGATGACTTTGAAGCCGCGCTTGTGCAGAGCTTGGCAAATTGAGGTGCCGATGCCACCCATACCGCCGGTGACGTAAGCTACTTTTTGACTCATGATTTTTTCTTTCTTTGATAAAACGATAAATGGGGAGCGATCAATACGGAAATTTGGGCTGAGAAATTGGGGTCAGAGCACAATTTCGGCTTAGCTTACGCACGCACCGGCTGCATTCTTCTCCTGAATTGTGATCCGACCCCAATTTCTCAGCCCAAATTTCTACATTGATCTTTCACAACGCTTCGATTGTTAGTGCGAATCAGCGCTCCAAGCACAGGGAAACCCCCATGCCGCCGCCGATACACAACGCTGCGAGGCCTTTTTTGGCGTTCGTGCGCTGCATCTCGTGCAAGAGCGTGACC
>JAYVJQ010000047.1:0-7917 GCA_043769055.1 Allobrachymonas sp. | reverse complement strand
ATCAAGCGCATGTCAGACGGTAAATGGTTTGATGTGCGCTGGACGCAAACCTATATTCGCACCCCAAAAGGCTGGCAAATCGCCATCAGCCAAGCGACGGGGCTGCCCACGACCGTGCGAGACAATCCTTAAAGCTCTATTGGTGACTAGCCGGCATAGAGTGTGCGCAGATCACTATTCTATTGATAGCTTTTAAGCAGGTTTACATCACCTTAGGGGTTGAACACATCAACCACCAACACGAGCACGGGCTGATCGGTGTGGTTGATCCAGGCATGATCCACACCTTTTTTCTCTACCGCCACATCGCCTACACGGCGAATCGCTGGTGCTGCCTCGTCGTTGCGATACTCTGTAATTTCACCGGAAAGAATGTAGGCATGCCCGGGGCGATCATTGTGAGGATGGGGAGGCACACTGCCTCTTGGCGCAATCGTGAAAAGCCTAGCGCGCATTTGACGTTTGTCCATACCTTCAATCTCTGCTCCCAAGGGAATGGATGCAAGATTTTTGACGGAGACACCTACCGCCTCCTTCGGCCCAGCAAAAAATGCAATGGCTCCCTTGGCAGGTTCATTCATCTTCAAAAAGGGTGATTTTTTTGCAGCGGATGCGCTGCTCTTGTGGTCATGGCCGGGATGCGCAGAGGCTTGCATACTGAGCGTTAGCGCGAAGCTGATTGACAAAAAAGAAATGGTTTTGTTCAGTTTTTTCATGATGTCCTCAAAGTGTTTAAAAGCTTACAACAGATCATTTACTCAGTCTACACGTCTATCCCGCTGGCTCATGGCGAGACCCTCACTAGCAACCGTGCTTTCGTTCAACCCGGCTGAATATTGAGTTGCCGTACCAAATCTCCAAAGCGCTTAGCCTCTTTGCTGATGTGCTCTTTGAGCTGCGCAGGCGGCAAGTGAGCGACTTCTACGCCGTGTGGCGCGAGAGCATCTAACGTGTCTTTGCGCTGCAAAATCTCTTGCAGCGCGCTGCTCATGCGCTGCGTGATCACCTCTGGCGTGCCAGCAGGTGCTGCAAAGGCAAACCAACCCGTGACGACGAAATCTGGCACGCCCGCCTCGGCCATCGTGGGCACATTCGGCAGGCTGGGAGCGCGTGTGGCGCTCGTGACAGCCAACGCCCGCGTTTGGCCAGACGAGACTGCCGGTCGGCCATCGACCATCGTGTCGAATCTCACATCGATACGGCCAGAAATATGATCGGCCTGACCCGCTGGCGCGGAGCGATAGGGCACATGGAGCATCTTGGTGCCCGTGCGGCCAAGCAGCAGCTCGCCAATCAAATGCGAAATTGTGCCGTTGCCTGAGCTGGCGTAGCTCATCGCACCGGGCTTATCGCGCGCCATGGCCAACAGGTCTTGCAACGTTTTTGCTGGATGAGCCAAAGGTACGCTCACCACATGCGCGATGCGAAACACCTGCGCAATCGGCGCGAAAGACGTGACTGGGTCGTAGCCAGCATTCGGAAACAACGCCGGCGCAACTGCGAGCGAGCTGACCGTGCCCCACAGCAGCGTGTAGCCATCGGATGCGGCTTTGGCAGCTTCAGCGCTGCCCAGCGTGCCACCCGCGCCCACTTTGTTGTCGATGGTGAAAGGCTGACCAAGCGTTGTGGCCAAGCGCTCTGTGAGCACGCGGCAGAGCACATCAGAGGTCGCGCCGGCGGGAAACGGAAGAATGATTTTGACGGGGCGCATGGGCCATGCGCTTTGTGCGAATGCGGGAGATGCAAATTTTGCAGCAGCCAACACGCCTGCTGTTTTCAATAGGCCACGGCGTTGCACGCCGCCGAACAAAGGTAATTGAGAAACCATTGAAGCTCCAGAGATTTAAACGCTCCGCGCGCATAAGGCTGCACGGCGCTTGATCTTTGGCTGGCTGAGTTGCTGGTGCTGTTTGAAGCAACGCATGCTCAGTGGCTAGTAGTTGCATTATGAAAGCCGCAGCCAAGCCTTGTCACGAATTGTTTAATCACCTACAGAATTTAGGTAAATGAGAACCATTCTCATTTAATTTGATACAATTAAACTCCGCCAGCACCCTCTTATGCTCTCGTTTTTGCATTGCAGATACACACAGCACATAGGCAGCCAGCTCACATAAATCTCAGCCCACCGGCTGAGCCCTTGATGACTTGGATGCCCTATGCAACAACAATTTTCACGCCGCCGCACGACAACTCACCACCTGACCTTCAAGCCATTGAGCATAGCCTTGATGCTCGCCTTCAGCACAGCCTCCTGGGCGCAAACAAACAATCAACCAGCAACGCAGTCAAGTGAAACCGTTGCCCAAGCCACTCTCAAGCCCATTGTCGTGAGCGGCTCTCGCAGCGAGCAAGATAAAGACGATGTGCCAGCCACAGTTGAAGTCATCAGTGCCGCGCAGCTAGAAGCCGACATGGTGCGCGATATTCGTGATCTGGTGCGCGACATCCCCAACGTATCGGTCAAGCGAGCGCCTGCCCGATTCAGTTTGGCGGGCACCAGCACCGGGCGCGATGGCAATGCCGGGTTCAATATTCGCGGCCTTGAAGGCAACCGCGTACTGATCTTGACAGACGGCATCCGAGAGCCAAAAAGCTACGCTTTTGGCAGCAACTCTTTTGGGCGCGACTATCAAGATGTGGGCCTGCTCAAGCGGGTAGAAATTATCAAAGGCCCCGCATCGGCGCTGTATGGCTCGGATGGCCTCGCGGGCATGGTCAACTTTATAACGCTCCAGCCCGAGGACTTTTTAGCCAATGGCAAAACGATCGGCGGGCGGGCGGGCATCAACTACAGCGGCGATGACTCAGGCATTGGGCTAGGAGCCACGGTTGCGGGAAAAGCCAGCGACTCGCTGCGCTGGATGGTGAACTTGCAGCTGAGCGGCGCAAAGGAGCTGGACAACAAGGGCAGCAACGATATTGCCAACATTGATCGCACCACGCCCAACCCGCAAAAAGACCGCAACAAATCGGTGTTGGCAAAAATAGTTTTTCAGCCCAATAGCGTGCAAAAACACACCTTTACTTTGCAACATGTCGATCAGCAATCGGACTACCAGTTACTGTCGACCCGAGCCAAACAGCCCTTTACCGGTAGCGCGACTCAAATTGCAAACTCGGTACTCAATACGGTAGCAAATTCCGAGCAAAGTCGCGATCGACTGAATTGGGAAGGCCGCTTCAAGCTAGACGCATCACTTGCAGACAATTTGCAGAGCGTGGTCAGCCTGCAAAAAGCCCAGTCCCGATCCGTGGTGTCCGAAGACCGCAACACCTCAGCCGACCGCGTGCGCGATGTCACTTACAGCGAGGATACGCTGCAACTGGGCTTACTGGCTGAAAAAATGGTGCGCATGAGCGGTGGCTCAGCTCAAAAAATCACCTACGGTATTGACTTTGCGCGTACCGATGTCACCAACTTCAACACCGGAGTCGTGCCACCTTTTGGCGAGACCTTTCCGCTCAAGCGGTTTCCCGACACACGCGAGACCAGCACGGCGTTGTATCTGCAAAACGAAGTATTTTTGGGTGACTGGACGGTCAGCCCTGCAGTACGTTGGGATCGCTTTAGCATCAATGCAAGCCAAGCGGGCTTCTCGCCACCCTCAGCCACGCCAGCTGCATCGCTCTCAGGATCAGCCGTATCACCCAAGCTCGGCGTGATGTACAAAATCAACCCGGCATGGTCAGCGTATGGCAACTATGCTTCAGGCTTCAAAGCGCCAGATGCGGGCCAGATCAATGCATTTTTTGAAAACCTCACTTCGTTTTACAAAACCATTCCAAACCCTAATCTCCAGCCCGAGAAAAGCCAGAATTTCGAGCTAGGCGCGCGGGCGCGGATGGATTCGCTCTCACTGGACGTAGCCGCCTTCACCGGGCGCTACAAACAATTGATTGAAGAAAGTCGCCAGATCAGCGGCGCTGGCGTTGCGGGCAATCCCACTGTCTTCCAATCCGTCAACATTGGCAATGCCACTATCCAAGGCTTTGAATTCAAGGCGGGCTATCAGTGGGGCAAATGGGCAGGGGGGGCCTTAAGCAGCACGCTCAGCTACGGTCAATCGCGCGGCAAAGATACCGTGAGTGGTAAACCCCTGAACACCATCAACCCCGCAACGCTTGCTGCTGGCTTGGCTTACAAAACCACCGACTGGGATCTGCGCCTGAGCGCTACGCACCACAGCGCCAAAAAACTCCAAGACACCAGCGGCCCGCTGCAAATCGCGCCCTCGCCAGCGCCACTGGCCAACCAGTTTGTCACCCCAGCAGCCACCACACTTGATCTGTCTAGCCAATGGCGCATTCGCAAAGACTTACGGGCGAACTTTGCCATTCGCAACCTCACCGATAAAAAATACTGGCTGTGGAGCAGCGCCAAAAGCCTGCCTTTCAGCTCACCAATTCTCGATGCGTACACGCAACCCGGGCGCAGCATCCATGTGTCGCTCGTTGCGGATTTTTAAAAGCACAGTTATTGAAAGAACCGCTATGCAACACGCTAAATCAGCCGATCCAGAACTCAAAGACATGAACTTTGAGAATATCCGCGAGCGCTTTAGCATCGCGCGCACTGCGGGCAAGCGCGCCAAAGAAGCGGCAGAGAGCATCGGAGTCAGTGAGGGAGAAGCCGTGGCAGCGCACTGCGGCGAGCATGCTTATCCACCCAAGGCACGCCTCTTGCACGGGCCTTGGGTTGAGCTGCTTCAAAGCTTAGAGCTGTGCGGCCCGCTGCTCGCGCTCACGCGCAACGAAAGCACGGTGCATGAGAAAACAGGCGTGTACAAAAAAATCTCAGCGCAAGGGCACATGGGTTTAGCTCTCGGCGAAGACATTGATCTGCGCATGTTTCTCGACAAATGGCATGCGGGCTTCGCGGTGACAGAGCTGGCTGCCAACCCGCAAAATCGCCCCAACACCAGCCTGCAATTTTTCGATACGCATGGCAAAGCAATCCACAAAATCTTCCCGCGCGAGGCTACGGATATTGAGGCTTGGGAGATGAGCATTGGCGCTTTTTGCTTGCCGCCCAGCCAAGCCGAGCGCAGCCCTGTTACGTTCACACCTGCGCCTGCCAAACCTGCAATTCCAAGCGATGAGAGCCGTGATGCCACTGCGATGCTGGCCGCATGGACGCAGATGAAAGACACGCACGAGTTCTTTGGTCTGCTGCGCGATCATGAAGTTGAGCGCCAGCAAAGCTTTCGCTTGGCAGAGGGCAAATACACGCGCGCACTCGCCAAACACGCCATCAAAGATTTGCTGATGGAGGCTTCATTTGATGGCACACCCATCATGTGCTTCGTGAGCAGCCCAGCGTGCATTCAAATCCACACCGGGCCTGTGAAGCGCATTGAGCCGATAGATATTCGCGGTGTGCAGTGGCTCAATGTGATTGATCCAAATTTCAATTTGCACTTGCGTGAAGACAGCATTGAACATGTGTGGGCCGTAGAAAAGCCTACATCAGACGGCATAGTCACTTCAGTGGAAGCTTTTGATGCGCATGGCGATTTGATGGTGATGTTTTTTGGCGCGCGCAAGCCGGGGCAAGTTGAAAAACCGGCTTGGCAAGCCATCGTTGCCAACCTCAATTCGTCGAGCGTGCCGGAGAGTGTGAATGAGAACGCTTGAAACAGTTGAAATCAAAGCCTTCGTACCTGCAAAAGATTTTGAGCTGAGCAAGGCTTTCTACATTGAAATGGGCTTTGAATTGCGCTCGCAGTTTGGAGACATTGCGTATTTCTGCGCAGGCACGTGTGCTTTTCTCTTGCAAGATTTTTATCGACCTGCGCATGCACACAACATGGTGATGCATTTGCTGGTGAAAGATGTTTATGCATGGTTTGACAAAGTGGTCGCCTGCGATTTCCCGGCGCGCTTTAAGCAAATCGGCGTGCGTATCACGCCGCTTCAAGCCCAGCCTTGGGGCATGACGGAGTTTGTGGTGATTGATCCCTGCGGTGTGTGCTGGCACATCTCACAAAACACGCCGGGTTTTCAACCTGTAAGCAGATTAGAGGCCACTCACGCCAATCAAGCCTGATTCAAAACGAAGGAATTTAACCATGACGCAACAACTACAAAGCCGCCGCGCTGCTCTACTTCGATCTTCAGCACTCGCACTCGCGTTCACCGCGTGGTCAAAGCCAGCAACACTGGGCATAGCGATGGTGGCAGCTACGGGCTCTGCTCGCTCGCAGCAGAAACTCCCGCGCCTCATCACCCTTGGAGGCGGCATCACCGAGATGGCATACCTGCTGGGTGCGCATGAGCAATTGGTAGGCACAGACACCACCAGCCTCTTCCCCGAAGCTGCGCAGCGCACCGCCAAGGTGGGCTACATGCGGGCGCTGTCTGCTGAAGGGCTGCTCTCGCTCAAGCCCCAAGCTGTGATTGCCACCACAGAAGCCGGGCCGCCCGTGGTGATTGATCAAATCCGCAGTGCTGGCGTGAGCGTGGATTTGATTGAAGCCGATCACACGTGGGGCGAGGTGCAGCGCAAACTGGCCGCTGTGGGCAAGGCAAGTGGGCGCGAAGCACGTGCGAAAGAGCTTGCTGCTCAACTTGATGCCAAGTGGGCCGATGTGCAAAAGCAAGTCAGCCTTGCAAAAAACAAAAAGCCGCGCATGCTCTTCATCCTCGCGCATGCGCAAACGCCCAGCGTCTCCGGTCAAAAAACCGCTGCCGACGCACTAATCCAAATGTGCGGCGGCATCAATGTGATGACGGGCTACAACGGCTACCGCGCCATGACCGCAGAATCCATGGCAAGCGCTGCCCCCGATGTGATCCTCACCAGCACGATGGGCGTAGAAGCACAAGGCGGCGTTGAGAAATTTTGGAGCCGCCCCGAGTTACAGCTCACGCCGGCCTTTAAACGCAAAGCCTTGGTGCATATGGAGTCGCTCAAAATGCTGGGCTTTGGCCCGCGCTTGCCTGAGGCTGTGCTTGAGCTTCACAGATTAGTGATGGCCTCATGAAAAAAGCAACCCAACCCGCCGCCGCATCAGTCGATTCAGGGCGTAACTCAGCCCAGCTGATCAGCTCAGATTTAGAGGCTAACGTGATGGAGTTGGTCGATTGCATGGGCTTTCATATTGAGCATCATGTGCCAGATTTGATGGCTCGTTTGAGGCTGAATGATGCGCAGCTGACTTTGCAGCAAGAGCTCGCGCATGCACACCACAGCAGCCAGCCGCTGGCAGCATCTCGCACGCGCTTGTTCGTGAGCTCGATTTTTGATGTGTATGTGAAGTTTGCTCGTAAGTTGCACCATCGGCTTTCTGGACCGCCGCGTTTGTCGCCACAAGGGCAATGGGAGTTTTCAGTCAACGATAGCTTTGGCCATAGACTTTGCTTTACCCAACAAGCGGTTAACCACGTCTTTACTTTGACAACCGATCCATCGAGCCCGCGTCTCAAAAAATCAGGTGCTGTTTTGTGAGCACGCTTAAACCCGCTTGGAATCGAAACTCCGTTCCCCTTATGCCGAATTTGCAAGGCTTCGCTTGGCAACCTTGGCATGTGTGGCTCATTGGCTCGGCTTTGCTGATAGCCAGTTTGCTATTTGCAGGTTCACGCGGAGCCTATGCGATTTCTTGGGGTGAGTTGCTCGGTGCTGTGGGCGTTTCGGGTGGCTCAGAAGCAGGCTCGGCGAGCCAATTGGTGTTTTTCAATATCCGCTTGCCGCGCCTGCTGCTCGGCGTGGCAGCGGGCGCTGGCCTTGGCATCGCAGGCGCACTCATGCAAGGCTTGTTTCGCAATCCGCTGGCCGATCCGGGCTTGATTGGCGTGAGCTCTGGCGCGGCGCTGGCTGCGGGCATCACGATTGTGTTAGCCGCCAGCTTCATGCCCGATCTGCCGCGCAAATTGGGCAGTTGGACGCTGGTGGTGATGGCGTTTGCTGGCGGG
>JAYVJQ010000046.1:0-2999 GCA_043769055.1 Allobrachymonas sp. | reverse complement strand
CAAGCGTGCGGTCTCTTCGCGCGATGCAGCATCTAGCCTGAGCACATCGAGCAAGTTCTCGCAGTAGCGGTACGCAAAGTAACTGCTGGCCATTTCCGCCGCCACCGCCACGCGCGCCTCATGCCAACCCAACTCTGCACCGCTTTGGCGCAATTGCGCGGCGCTGAGCGCGGCTTTGTTGCCACCCCACAGATCCAGCTCCCAAGAGGCTTGAAAACCTGCACTCAAGCTGCTCGCTGGCGGCGCTTTGGGCGCTTGCACGCCTCGGCTACCTTGCACACCTAAAGCGAGATTGGGCGAGATGGCATCATCCGAGCGCGCCACGCCCGCACGCGCTTGCGCGATACGGGTTTGCGCGCCAGCCAGCGTGATACTTTCTTTTTGTGCTGCTGCCATCAACTCAATCAACAAGGCATCGCTTGACTGCGCCCACCATTGCACCAGTTGCGCAGTGCTACCACTGTGGGGCAAATTCACCTGCCATGCAGACGCAACCTGCAAGGCTTGATCGCCTTGCACCTGCTGCGCATCAGGCAGTTTGACTGCGCCTGCGCAGCCCGCTAACAACACAGCAATGGCAATGCCACTCAATTTCCATCTGATCATCACTTCGCTTCCTTCTTTCGTCGTTTCTGCTCGGCTTGCACCATCGCCAGTGCAAACTGCGTGAGCCGCTGGCCCATCACATCCAAGGCTGCGGAGCTTGTCACCAAGCGCGGGCGCACGGCCAGTAGCACATCACGCCCCATGTACAAAAACACCGCCTGCGCCACGATGCAAAGCGCGAGGCGATGTACATCATCGTCTTCTTTTGTGATACCCAAATGACGACAGAGCACTTTGACCAAGGCCTTGTGATAAGGCGTAATCCCATGGTCAATCTCTTGCTGCCACATGCCCGTCGGCTCGACCATCTCGCGCATGTGCAGTTTGGTACACAGTTGCACCAGTTCGCCCATTTTTAGCGGCTCAATAAAACCAGAATACAAACCTTGCAGCGCCTGCTCTAATGTGAGGGCTTCGCTGTCAAAGAGTTCAATATCGTCTTGTGGCTGGCCCATGGGCTCGATAAATGCTGCGCGGTAGATGCCCGCCTTATCGCCAAAGTAATACCGAATCGCCGCCACATTGGCCTGCGCTTCTTGCGCAATCAGGCGAGTTGAGGTTTTCTCATAGCCATGCAGTGCAAAGCACTTCACAGCCGCGTGGAGCAGTCGCTGACGGGCTTCGTTTTGGGGTGAATCGAGGTCGTGTTGCTTCATGGGAGGGGGATGATAACTCAATTTAATCAATCGATTGATTAAATTGTAAGCATTCCCGACTTCAGGCGGGGGTTGCCTAGGTCTGCGCCAAAGGGCCTGCACGACCATAAGCCGCCGCACGCTCTAAAATTGACACATGCATTTCCTCCAACAACTCCAAACCGCTCAAACCGCCCACCAATCGATGCTCTGCGTGGGCTTGGATCCTGAACCCAGCCGCTTTCCCGGCGCGTTGAAGGGAAATGCAAACAAGATATATGACTTTTGCGCGGCGATTGTGGATGCCACAGCAGATTGCGTGATTGCTTTCAAGCCGCAAATTGCTTACTTCGCTGCGCATCGTGCAGAGGGCCAGCTCGAACGACTGATGGAGCACATGCGCCGCGTCGCGCCCCAAGTGCCGATCATTTTGGATGCCAAGCGCGGCGACATTGGCTCGACTGCGGAACAATACGCCATCGAAGCCTTTGAGCGCTATGGCGCAGATGCGGTCACGCTCTCTCCATTCATGGGCTTTGATTCAGTGCAGCCGTATTTAAAGTTTCATGACAAAGGCGCGTTCTTGCTCTGCCGCACCTCCAACAAGGGCGGTGACGATTTGCAAAACCAGCGCCTTGGCAGCGTGCAGGGTGAGCCACTTCTGTATGAGCATGTGGCGCATTTGGCGCAAGGCCCGTGGAATTTGAATGGCCAGCTCGGCTTGGTGGTGGGTGCCACCTATCCCAACGAGATTGAGCGTGTGCGCCGCATTGCCAGTAGCCTGCCTTTGCTGATTCCCGGCGTGGGCGCGCAAGGCGGCGATGCGCTGGCCACAGTGCGCGCAGGCTGGCGGGCAAATGCACCGATCATCGTGAATTCTTCTCGTGCGATTTTGTATGCGTCAGCGGGCGATGATTTTGCGCAAGCCGCGCGCACCGAGGCCTTGAAAACACGCCAACTGTTGCAAAGCGCATTGCCTGCTGAAGTTTGAGTTAGTCTGACAAATTTTGTCGCTTGCACCACTCATCTCGGAAAGCAGGCCGCTGGTCAGCAGCAGCAAACAAATCGTTGCAGATGATTGATTTGATTAGCCATTGCACACAAATTGAGCGGAACATTTCTCGTGTATAGCCCTTAAAGTGCAGGCATCTTCATACCTGCACGGGCCAATATGACAATCAACGATCAACCACTCAGTGAACAAAGAGTCATGCATGCACTCGCTGAGCCAGAACCTGAATCCTCGCAAGATTCAAATAAAAATGAGCCTGTAGCCGGCATAAAATCTACGACAGCTGCTACCATAAGCATAGCATCTGCTTTGCTCGCCGCCTGTGGAGGCGGCGGCGGTGGTGCAAGTGGTGGCACCAGTGGCGCGGTGCTGCCCAGTGCACCTGGCTTCAATAATTTTCCACAAGCTGCCAGCGACAATGAAGCCGCGCGCTTTTTGCTGCAAGTGCAGTTTGCGGCCACGCCTGCGGATGTGAGCAGCGTGCGTACCGCTTCATTTGCCGCTTATTTGCAGCAAGAGTTTGCAAAACCAATCAGCACAGGCTGGGATTGGCTTGAGCAACAAGGCTATGGGGCTGATGCGGTTTTGGATAAAAACGTGTACAACAATGCGATTGCCGATTTTGTGGTGTGGCGCGATTTAATCAGTGCGCCGGATACCGTGCGCAAGCGTGTGGCGCTGGCTTTGTCAGAGTTTTTTGTGGTCTCGCACAGCTCCATGGAAATCGACTGGCGCGGCTATGCCAT
>JAYVJQ010000045.1:0-2951 GCA_043769055.1 Allobrachymonas sp. | reverse complement strand
CGCAAGCAGACACTCAATGCACAATTTAATACATTCACCATTGATTGTTGCTTTTAGGAGGAGTTCGCCATGCGTCACCATCATTCCCATCTGCCCCCCGCCATTCCTCCCCTGCTCTATTCCTTGCTGATTGCAGGCGGCTTCTTCGCTGCGGTCGGCCTGACGCCTAGCCTCGTCCATGCGCAAATCGCCGCCAACACTTTGCCCACCGGCGGCACAGTCGCTCGCGGTGATGCCACCATTGGCGCGCCCAGCCTCGCTTCTGGCCGCAACACCATGGCCATCAACCAAACCAGCCCCGCCGCGGTATTGAATTGGAGCACCTTCAACGTCGGCTCCAACGGCACAGTCAGCTTCCAGCAGCCTGCTGGCGGCGTCGCCCTCAATCGCGTGCAAGGCCATCAAGGCTCTGAGATTTATGGCCAGATCAATGCCACAGGCCAAGTGTTTTTAGTCAACCCCTCAGGCGTATTCTTTGCGCCGGGTGCGCGAGTCAATGTAGGCGGCTTGGTGGTTTCCACCGCCGACATCACCGACGCCAACTTCATCCAAGGCAGCCAAACCGGTAAGTATCAATTTGATAGCGCTCCGCGCAGTATCGGCGACGGGATCGGGGGTATGTCACCTGTAAAGCCCGGAGAAATCATCAATCAAGGCACTTTGACAGCAAACGATGGCGGAACAGTTGCGCTGTTCGGCCAAATCGTAAGAAATGACAGCGTGATTGCTGCTCGCTTAGGCACAGTGGCCTTGGCTGCGGGCAACAGCTTTACGCTCGAATTCGCAGGCAATCGCTTGCTGCGCGTCCACGTCAGCCCAACGCAGCTTGACACCTTGGTCGAGAACAAAGGCATCATCCAAGCCAATGGCGGCTGGGTGCTGATGAGCGCGCAAACTGCGGCTGGCCTGGCCAGAGCAGTTGTGAATCACAGCGGCGTGATTGAGGCGCAGACGGTGGCTGATTTGAATGGCATTGCAAGAGAAGGCCGGGTAGAAATCCTTGCTGATTTCAATAACGGCACGGTGAATGCCAGCGGCAGAGTTGATCTGAGCGCGCCCGCGGTGGGCAACGGCGGCTTTGTGGATACGAGTGCGGCGAATGTGCAAATCGCCGATACCTTCCGCTTCACAGCATTGGCAGCCAACGGCAAAGCAGGCAGCTGGCTGATCGACCCTACCGATTTCACGATTACTGGAGGCACAGGCGGGCTCACAGATAGCGGCATCGGTGCCGCCACGCTGGGCACGAGTCTGGATGGCGGCAACGTCGCTATTGCCACGACAGGCACAGCCGGTGATGGATTGGGCAATGGAAACATCTTCGTTAACCGCGATGTGAGCTGGAATGCCCCCACCGAGCTCAAGCTGACTGCACACAACAATATTGATTTCGCAGCGGGCGGCAGCCTGAATGGCAGCAACGCAAACAGCACGGTAAACCTAACTGCCGGGGCCACTATTTTTGGCGGCGAAGGCACGGTAAGAGCCGGCACACTGGTCGCCAGCGCGCAAACTGGCATCTTCGGCGAAGATCGCAACATCACTGGCCGGGGCTTTAATACTGCTGTCCAAAACATGGCTCTGACCAACGGCACCAGCGGCGGCATCAGCGTATTGAACACGGGCGATGTCAAAGTCGCAGCCAGCAGCACCAATGGCGACATCATCATCAAAACCCGAGATGGCATAAATGCCACGAGCCTAGGCACGGCAGGCGGCAATAGCGGCGGTATCACCGTGGGCGCGTTGGGCAGCGTCAGCGGCCTGACCACCACCGGCTCTGGCGCAATCACCGCTGAGACGGGGCATGGAGGCAATGGCAGTGATGGTCAAGCAGGCACTAGCACTGGCCCGGCATACCAAGGAACTACAGGTGGCACAGGCGGGGTGGGCGGTGCATCGGGCGCGATTTCTATTCAAAGCGGTGCGACTATCGCAAGCGCGACATCCGTGAGCCTGACGACAGGCCAAGGCGGCCAAGGCGGCAGGGGTGGTTTGGGTGGAACGGGCCGAATGCCTGATGACCCAGTTGCTGGCGGCGGCGCAGGTGGCCTAGGCGGCATGGGCGGCATGGGCGGCGCGTCTGGTGTTATTACCCTTCAAAACGGCGCAGCAATCACCAGCGCAACGTTTCTCAGCCTCGCCACAGGCTCGGGCGGCGCAGGCGGTGTTGGTGGCCAAGGGGGCGCTGGTGGCCCGGGTAACAGCATGGGCGGTGAAGCCGGCTCAGGTGGGCCGGCTCGCGACGGTGGCAATGGTGGAATGGGTGGGCTATCAGCCGAGATCGTTGTGAAAGATGGCAGCGCGATGCGCAGCAGCGGAGACCTTGGCTTGACGACTGGCGCTGGGGGCGCGGGAGGCGCAGGCGGCGCCAGAGGCGGAAGTGGTAACCCTAGCGATTTCTCCCGCGCGGGCCAAGCAGGCAACGGCAACAACTCCGGCCACATCGTAGCGGGCAGCGCAATCACCGCCAGCGGCAGTGCAACGGTCAACTCCGGCGCTGCAGGCACAGGTCTGGCCGCTGGTAGCCGGGGCCAAGTACAAGGCGCAAATATCGACATTCGCTCTGATCGCAACCTCACCATTGGCACCACTGTTGCGCCCACCAGCGGCAACGTCACTTTGCATGCTGGCCTGAGTTCTGGCAGCACGCTGACTTTGAATGGCGTGCGCGTGGCCGATGCCAATGTGGATGACCTTAGCTTGCAGGGCTACACGATCTCCGGCCTGCCAAGCAATTTGGCAGCCGATGTGCTCTCGATCAACGCGGGCAGTGGCATTGGAAGCTCGACTACAGCACTGCAAACTAACGCCAATCAGCTGGCCTTGCAAACCCAGTTTGGTGGCATTTATGTGACGAATAACAAAGATGTGATCGTCGCTGCCCGCATTGCCCAGACCGGCAATATCGAGATCCGAACGGCCGATGGCGCAAATGGCGCAAGCCCGGG
>JAYVJQ010000044.1:0-5727 GCA_043769055.1 Allobrachymonas sp. | reverse complement strand
TTTGGTTGGGCTGTTGATGCAGGTGCTGATCCTGCGGCATATGCAAAACCAAGACCTGCGCCAGACCATGGTCACTATTGGTTTGTCAATCGTGATTGCCGATATTTTATTGTGGGTTTTTACCGCACAGGTCTATCAAATGGAAGCGCCTGAGTGGCTACAAGGCCCCATCAGAGGCTTGCCCATCATCAATGCATACTCAGCTTATCGACTGAGCTTGCTAGGCATGGGTATCGTAATCGGTGTTGCACTGTGGTTGTTGCTTAGCAAAACCCGAGTCGGCATGATGATCCGCGCAGGCGTAGATGATCGCGCCATGCTTTCTGCGGCCGGAGTGAATGTAAATTTGATTTTTGCGATCACGTTTGCACTCGGAGCTGGCTTGGCTGGCTTGGGTGGTGTGATCGGCTCGGTTGAGTTGTCCATCGTGCCAGGCGAAGATACGCGTTTGCTTCTGGCTTCGTTGATAGTAGTGATTGTGGGTGGCATGGGCAGCGTCGTGGGAGCAGCGATTGGCGCCGTAATTTTGGGTTTGGCTGAAACCTACGGCTTGGCCTATGCACCAACCTACAGCGTGGTGTTTACTTTTGTGATTTTGATTGTGGTCTTGGCATTTCGCCCACGCGGCATCATGGGGAAAGCAACATGAGCGCCTCTCGCTGGCGGCAAGCCATGAACCGCGACGCAAGCTCTGCATTGAGTCGCGGTACGGCCATAACCAGGGCAGCTGGATCGCCTGCTGCCAAGAGCGCAGACACGCAGGCACAGCCTTCCTACGAATGGGTGCGTGGGACTGTCAAATCCGTAGGTATCCGACACGCGGTGATCATGTTGTTTGTGCTGTCGTTTCCTTTGCTGGTGTCGCCATTCTTAGCGTTTCAAATCGGCGCACAGTCCTTGATTTTTGGTTTGATTGCTTTATCGCTCACTTTTTTAGGAGGGTATGGCGGCATGGTGTCGCTTGCGCAAATGACTGTGGCTGGCATTGCGGGCTATACCATCGCTATTTTGGGTGCCAGCGGCTCCCCAGAGATCAGTTTAAATTGGCCTTGGTGGGTGGCGCTTATTTTTGCGCTGACCATAGCCACTGCGTGCTCTGTGTTGATCGGCTTTTTGTCTGTGCGCACCGAGGGCATTTACACGATCATGATCACGGTGGCGATTGGTGCTGCTTTTTATTACTTGGTTTTGCAAAACTACAGTGTCTTCAATGGTTTCCAAGGTTTTCAAAAAGTTTATCCACCAAAATTGTTCGGGGTTGATTGGCGCTCGCCGCTGCCCTTCTATTACCTGAGCTTAGCGCTCGCATTGGCAGGATATTTCTTTGTAAAACATTTGATCCGCACGCCTTTTGGCATTGCATTGCAAGGCACGCGCGATAACGCAAGGCGTATGAATTCTCTGGGTTTTAACGTCACCGCCCATCGTTTGGCGGCGTATGCAGTGTCGGGTTTTATTGCGGCCGTGGGCGGTGTAATGCTGGTTTGGTACAACGGCTTGATCACGCCAGGCTCGGTCAATACTGGCTGGCTGATCAATATTTTGGTGATTGCCGTGTTGGGCGGCATGAAACATCCGATAGGCGCATTCTTGGGTGCAATTATTTTTATATTGCTACAGACTTTTGCCATCGACTTGATCAATCGCGAACGATTTAATCTCGTGATAGGTGGTGTTTTTCTGGCAATTGTACTTTTTTCCCCTGATGGTTTGCTTGGGTTGTGGGCGCGTATGAAAGCACGCCTATCACCCAAGCTGTCTATCAAAACTACCGTACGCTAACACGTACCTTTATCAACGACGAAGGAGATCATTGTGAAAACTAACAAGAGAATACTGGCTCGTACCTTGGTGGGTGCTGCGATTGCTATCGCCTGCTTGCCGATGGGGTTCGCGCAATCAGGTGCACCCGTTAAAATTGGTTTACTAGCGACGCTAGAAGGCCCATTTGCTGCTGGCGGTGCGGATGGCATGCGCGGTGCTGAGTTGGCTGTGAGGCAACGCAATGGCGTGGTGGCTGGCCGCAAAATTGAGATTATCAAGGCATCCTCGAATGCGCAACCTGATGTGGCCGTGAACGCCACGCGCAAGCTGGTGGAGCAAGATAAGGTAGACATCATGGTCGGGCCCTTGTCTGGCGGTGAAGGCGTCGCAGTGAAAGATTATTCCAAGACGCAACCCAATATCACCTTCATCAACGGTAGCTCGGGTGCACAAGCGGCCACCTTGGTCAACCCCAGCCCCAATTTCTTCCGTTTCAATACGGATGGTAGTCAGTGGATGATGGGTTTAGGCAAGGCTGCAATGGCCAAAGGCTACAAACGTACCATGATCATTGCGGAAGACTATTCCTTCCCTTATTCGCAGGTGCAAGGCTTTATGACCGAGTACTGCAAGCTGGGTGGCAAAGTGCCATTGAAGGCTTGGGTGCCACTGGGCGGCAAAGATTATTCTTCCGTGATTGCTCGTGTTCCTAAAGACGTGGATGCTTTGCTGATTGTGTTGGGTGGTTCGGATGCTGTGAACTTCTTGAACCAGTATGAAGCGGCAGGCGGTGACAAACCTCTCATGGGCGGCTCCATCACCGTGAGCCAAGACGTACTGAACTATCGCGGCAAGCGCAGGGATTCTCTGGTCGGTACGCTCTCGGGTGCACCTTACGCTGACGCGCTGGACACGCCAGAATGGAAAGCATTTGTGGCTGATTACCAAAAGAACTTCACAGTGGCTTCAGGTGCGTATCCCTCACCTAGCTTGTTTGCTTGGTCTTACTACCTCAATATGAAAGCTGCCTTAGATGGCTTGGCCGCAGTGAACGGTGATTTGTCGGGTGGGCAAGCCAAATACCGTGACACGTTGAGCAAAATGGTTCTCAAATCGCCTACAGGTGATGTGCGCCTGGATGCCAACCGCCAAGCGATTGGTACAAGCTTCGTGGTTGAAGTCAGCAAGGACGCACAAGGCAATCTCTTCAACAAAGTGCTTAGCCGCAGCGACAACGTGGATCAAATGCTGGGCTTGAAGAAGGAAGAGTTTGTCATCGGCACGCGTGACACACCTAACTGCCCATAAGCCCGGTTAGAGCCCACGAACAATTTACTGGACAGCCACTTCATGTCACCCATCTCCACGCGCGCTATGCCTGCTTCTTCCAAGGCACCGGCATCGCAGCTCGCATCGAATGACGCTCTTGTCCTCAAGGGTGTAACGCGTGCTTTCGGCGCTTTGCGCGCCGTGGATGATGTGAGCCTGACTGTAGCGGCTGGCCAGAAGTATGCGATCTTGGGCTCCAACGGCGCGGGTAAAACCACGTTGTTTAACGCCATCACAGGCGACTTTCCGCCCACGTCTGGGCGGATTCATTTTTTCGGCGAAGACATCACTGAGTTGACCCCGTTCGAGCGCATTCGCAAAGGCATGCGCCGCACGTATCAGTCGTCTTTGCTGTTTCGCGAGCTAACAGTTCGTGATAACTTATTTTTAGCGGTGCGCGGTGTTGCTTCGGGGCGCTACAGTTTTATGCGCCCGGGCACACAGCACGCATCTACCCTTGCGACACAAGATTTGTTGGAGCGCGCGCGGTTGACGCATATCGCCAACGAAACAGTCGCTAACCTAGCACATGGCCAACAAAGGCAACTCGAAATTGGCATGGCGCTGGCGGGCGCGCCGCGTTTGATTTTATTTGACGAGCCTGCGGCTGGCTTGTCGCCGGCAGAGCGCCGTGAGCTGGTACTGCTGCTTACTTCTTTACCTTCTCACATGAGTTTTGTATTGATTGAGCATGATCTGGATATCGCACTCAAAGTGGTGGAACGAGTTACGGTGATGCACAACGGACGCGTGATCAAAGAAGGCACACCTAACGAAATTGAAAATGATGCGCAGGTGCAAGCCATCTACATGGGAGGCAAGCACTGATGAGCTGGTTTGGCAAAGATCGTGCAGACAAGCCCTCAGGCATGTCTGCCCCTATGTTGGAGATCAAAGGTCTCAACGTTTACTACGGGCGCGCGCACGCATTGCAAGATGTGAGCTTGACTCTGGAACGTGGCGTCACAGCCATTGTGGGGCGCAACGGCATGGGCAAAACCACACTGTGCAATGCCGTGACAGGCATAGTACCCGGAACAGGCAGTATCCGCGTGGCGGGGCAAGAGATATTGGGCTTGCCATCGAATCGCATCACCAAGCATGGTGTGGCGTATGTGCCGCAGGGTCGCCGGGTGTGGCCGTCCCTCACGGTGGATGAAACGCTGCTTCTGGTCGCTCCGCGCAAGCGCGATGTGCAGCGTGTGTATGACATGTTCCCGCGCTTGGCTGAGCGTAAATCCAATGGTGGAGCGCAGCTCTCCGGTGGCGAGCAACAAATGTTAGCGATTGGCAGGGCCTTATTGCTCCAGCCGCGCTTGCTCGTGATGGATGAGCCGACGGAGGGCTTGGCTCCAGTGATCGTGGAGCATGTGGCCAAGGCCATGCGCGAACTAGCTGCAGAGGGTTCGATGGCAATTTTGCTGATTGAGCAAAATTTAGGTGTGGCGATTGATGTGGCAGATCGCATTGGCGTAATGGTCAATGGCCGCATTGCGCATCAGATGGACAAAGCCACATTGGCAGCAGACCGCGAGCTGCAAGAGCGCTTGCTTGGCGTGCGCTCCAGTGGCGATAGTGCTGAGGAAGAAACACCTGCGGCGCTCACCGATCAATCCACCACCAAGATGTGGACAGTGAAGAGATCGCATGCTGATGGCTTGCAGTCTTTACCCGATCCTGCACCTGGCAGTGTGCGTGGATTCAATCGCTGGAATTCGGGCAGCACGCAAGCGAGCGTGACGGATATTGAGCGCCAGCCGTCTTTGCTTGCTGTCCAAAGCGAACCATCCAAGCAAGTAGCAAGCAATGCTTCACAAGCAAAAGGGTTGCAATTGCCCGTCGCGGCCAGCAGCACGCGGGCGGCTTACGTAGCAGGCACGTTTGACACCAAAGCGCGAGAGCTGTTCTTCATTCGCCAGTGCTTGGAGAAAACGGGGCTGCGCGTAGTTACAGTTGATTTATCCACCTCTGGCCGCACATCGACCGCGAATGTGCATCCTCGCGAGGTAGCGCGCTCGCATCCGCAAGGCGAAAGCGCTGTGTTCAGCGGTGATCGCGGCAGCGCTGTCAGCGCGATGGCCGTCGCCTTTGAGCTTTACATCCAAACGCGGCGTGATGTGGGCGGTATTATTTCTGCGGGCGGCTCGGGCGGCACATCGCTGGCCACACCCGCAATGCGTGCTTTGCCCATTGGCGTACCTAAGGTGATGGTCTCCACTGTTGCCTCCGGGGATACGCGTCCGTATGTAGGTCCCAGCGATATTTGCATGATGTATTCGGTGACAGATGTGCAAGGCATCAATCGCATCAGTGAGAAAGTGCTGAGCAATGCCGCCCATGCGCTGGCGGGTATGGTGGCGCAGCCGCCCATCCAAAGCAGCGACACCAAGCCTGCGATCGGTTTGACGATGTTTGGCGTGACCACGCCATGCGTGCAAGCTGTGGCTAAGCAGCTCGAAACAGACTATGACTGTTTGATCTTTCATGCCACCGGCGTCGGTGGGCAATCGATGGAAAAGTTGGTGAATTCTGGCCTGCTGGCCGGTGTTCTTGACATCAGTACGACCGAAATACCAGATGAGATCGTTGGTGGTGTCTTCTCAGCGGGTGCAACGCGCATGGACGTGTTTGCCC
>JAYVJQ010000043.1:0-4288 GCA_043769055.1 Allobrachymonas sp. | reverse complement strand
TGTATTAACCGTTCGCCCTGAGGTATCGAAGGGCTCGCGGGGGCTTCGATACCTCAGCCCGAACGGAAACTTCAGACTTCATCGTGCCGGATCAATAAGGCTAGCAGAGCAGCACCATAAAAAATCGCCACTGGTATAATCCATGTAACAGCAAATCAAGCGCGACAGCAGCACCTCCGTAGGCAATCGGGCTTTATGCCCACTGACTGCAAAAGTCAACCGCCTCACACGCAAGGACTGCACACCAAATGTTCGCCCACACCGCTTGGCTTGTTTCCCCTTGTATCGCAGCGCCTTGGCTCCACATGCTCAAGGTCAGCGTATGTATGTTTGATTCTTCTTCCTAGGTGTTCGCATGCCAACAAAAACTGCCCCCAAACCTGCTGCAAAAGCTCCTGTCAAAGCTGCCGCTAAATCAGATCCAAAAGAAGAGCCGAAAAAGGCTGCTGCCAAGCCTGGTGCCAAGCTCATGCCTGCTGCCAAACCTGGCGGTGCCAAGCGCGGCCCTAAGCCAAAGGGCAGCATCAACACCGAAGAGCCGTCTTTAGAAGACTTAGAAGATCTGCACGAGCATGAGCCGGCTGCTGCGCCTTTGCTCGATGAGAGCGGCGAGAAGATCAAGCCACTGCGCATGAAAATTTCCAAGGCCAAAGAGCGTGCCTTGATGAAAGAATTTGGCCTAGATGAGACGGTGCTCTCCGAGGAAGATTTGGCTAAGCGCCGCGTGCGCCTCAAAACCCTGATCAAGCTGGGCAAAACGCGCGGCTTTTTAACGCATGCCGAGATCAACGACCACCTGCCCGACAAGCTCGTTGATGCAGAAACCTTAGAAATCGTGTATTCCTTGCTCAACGACATGGGCATTGCTGTGTATGAGCAAACGCCCGATGCAGAAACCCTGCTGCTCAACAACAATGCGCCCACCGCTGCCAGCGAAGAAGAGGCCGAAGAAGAGGCCGAAGCTGCTCTGTCAACGGTAGATTCAGAATTTGGCCGCACCACCGATCCCGTGCGCATGTACATGCGCGAGATGGGCACCGTGGAGCTGCTCACGCGCGAAGGTGAGATTGAAATTGCCAAGCGCATCGAAGGTGGCCTGAACGCGATGATGGAATCCATCTCGCACAGCCCGGCCACCATTCAAGAAATTTTCAACATGATGACCGAGGTGCAAGACAAAAAAGTCTTGATCTCCGCCGTGGTCGATGGTTTTGCCAATCCCAATGCGGCCGATGACTTCGTGGCCGAAGAAGATTTTGACGAATACGACGACAGTGAAGGCGATGAAGAAGCCAAGGCCAACAAAGCCATGACCAAGCGCCTTGAAGAGCTAAAAACAGAAGCCTTCACCCGCTTTGAAGTGATTCGTGGCCACTTTGAAAAGCTGCACAAAGCCTACGACAAAGAAGGCTACGGCACACCCGCCTACATGAAGGCGCAAAAGCACGTAACCGATGAGTTGATGCTGATTCGCTTCACCGCCAAAACCATCGAGCGCCTGTGCGAGATGGTGCGTGGCCAAGTGGCTGATGTGCGCAAGGTTGAGCGCGAGCTGCGCAAAATCATCGTGGAGAAATGCGGCTTCCCGCAAGATCAATTCGTGGCGCTCTTCTCGGGCCGCGACAAAATGGGCAACAAAGCCAAAAGCCATTTGCTCGATTTGAAATGGATCGAAGCGCAAGCCAAAGCCGGCAAAACTTGGAGCCCTGCCATGGGCCGCTACATTCCGCCAGTGCAGGAGTTCCAGCAAAAGCTGCTCGATCTGCAATCGCGCGTGGTGGTGCCGCTAGAAGATTTGAAAGACATCAACAAGCGCATGAACGAAGGCGAGCGCAACTCCCGCGCCGCCAAGAAAGAAATGATCGAGGCCAACCTGCGCCTCGTGATCTCGATTGCCAAGAAATACACCAACCGTGGCCTCCAGTTCTTAGATTTGATCCAAGAAGGCAATATCGGCTTGATGAAAGCGGTCGATAAGTTTGAATACCGCCGTGGCTACAAATTCTCCACCTATGCCACTTGGTGGATTCGCCAAGCGATCACGCGAAGCATTGCTGATCAGGCCCGCACCATCCGCATTCCGGTGCACATGATCGAGACCATCAACAAGATGAACCGCATCAGCCGCCAGCACTTGCAAGAGTTTGGTTTCGAGCCTGATGCAGCGCTCTTGGCTGAGAAAATGGAAATCCCGGAAGACAAAATCCGCAAAATCATGAAAATCGCTAAAGAGCCGATTTCCATGGAAACGCCGATTGGTGATGATGACGACAGCCATTTGGGCGATTTCATCGAAGACAGCGCCAACACCGCACCGCTAGAAGCCGCCATGCAAGCCGGCCTGCGCGATGTGGTCAAAGACATCTTAGACAGCCTAACGCCGCGCGAAGCCAAAGTGCTGCGCATGCGCTTCGGTATTGAAATGTCTACTGATCACACCTTGGAAGAAGTCGGCAAACAATTCGACGTGACCCGCGAGCGCATCCGCCAAATCGAAGCCAAAGCGTTGCGCAAGCTCAAGCATCCTTCGCGCTCGGACAAGCTGCGCAGCTTTGTGGACAACCAGTAATTCGTTTGAAGCACTGAGTAAAAGCCGCTACGGGCAACCGTGGCGGCTTTTTTTACGGTCTTGGTCATGACTCGAACTACAGAAAATGCGGAACACAGAACGCACAGAAAAACGCAGAAAAAATACCGAAAAATGCAAAATACCTAAAGTTGAAATGCTCTCAATAAGGTCGTATTGGGTTTTGTATTTTTCTGTGAATTCTGTGTAATTTCTGTGCTTTCTGCGTTATGTGATTCGCTCTTGGCATGTGATAAACCATGCAAAAACTATCAATTCAATAGCACTCCACGCATATTCCATAACGGCTACATACCCAAAAAGCTTAAAAAAACCTAAAAAATTGAGTTGCAGCCTCCCATGCGCATGGGATTTGCTGATCTGCAATGCGTGGCCTTCAGCTCCTCAGGCAGTTTTCGCTCTATGCTTATGGCATGACTACCGAAGCTACTACCCCCGATTTGCCCATTTACCAAGTGCTCATCGTGGAAGACGATCCGCAAACCCGCGCTTACTTTGCCTCCTGCGTGAGCGCGCATCCCCAGCTTCGGCTCTTCGCAGAGGCTGCCAGCGTCGCGCAGGGCAGGGCGTTCATGGAGCACTCAGGGGCCCAGGGCGCGGCCATTGATGTGCTGCTCACTGATCTGGGCTTGCCCGATGGCAGCGGCCTTGAGTTGATTGCACAGGCAGCGCAACACCACCCAAGCTGCGACAGCCTGGTCATCAGCATGTTTGGTGATGAAGACAATGTGCTGGCCAGCATCGAAGCCGGCGCCACCGGCTATTTGCACAAAGACAGTGCGCCCGCCGATATTGCCCAGAGCATTTTGCAACTCAAGCGGGGCGAATCCCCCATGTCGCCCATGATCGCGCGGCGCTTGCTGGGCAAATACCGCAGCCTGAGCGCCGTGCAGCCCGCTGCGCCTCTACAGTCCCCACAGCCTCTCCCGCAGCCCCCCGAAGGCATGCGCATGCTCTCCAAGCGTGAGCAAGAAGTGCTTGAGCACATCTCGCGTGGCTTCTCGTATGCAGAGGTCGCTCATTTAAGCCACGTGAGCGTCCATACCGTGCAAACGCATATCAAAAACATCTATTCCAAGCTCAGCGTCCACAACCGCTCCGAGGCCGTGTTTGAAGCCCAGCGCCTAGGCCTGCTGCATCGCTGAGCGCGGCCAAAATGATCAATTCAAATCAGCTAGCAAAAAAATCTGCATCCTGCAAGTTTTAAAAGGCATTTTTTGCACCTCCATTCAGGGGGTGTAACAGCTCCCTATCTGTCAAAAAATGATGGTACAAATACTGGATGCGATTGACAAATGCACACAGGATGGTTTGTTCAGCGTTCAACGGAAATGAGCTATTTAGTATTCACATTTGCATGAAAAAAATGAAAAAGTATCAAAAAAGTATTCATATAGGAGTTAATGCGTGTATCTAAAAATGAGTGATAGCAACACCCTATCTGCCGAATTTCGGCCCAGAAGCGCCGCTGTGCAGCGCAAGCTGGGGAAATTCGTTGCTTCTGTGCTGTCTTATTTTTGCAAATTGAATACTTTTTTCTTAAGCGTTTTCTCAGGAAAACCCGTATTTTTTGTTCTAGACAAAAAACTTGTTCATGACATTTGTCACACTTTCTTCGCATTTATGGTGCCCAGTCAAATTCAAAGGCCAGCGGCTGCTCGTGCATCTGTTCAGTCGTCCGTGTTGGCGGGCTCGCCTATT
>JAYVJQ010000042.1:0-3923 GCA_043769055.1 Allobrachymonas sp. | reverse complement strand
TGAATTTTTCTGAATTCAAACCGCTGTGCGCAGGGCGCTTGGCTTTCATCGGGAAGCGGCTCGCTGGCACGGGCTCCATGGTGGCTTTGACAGGAATATCTTTGGATTTCAAATCCACTGCCACTTGCTGGGCAAATTCATAGCGGCTCATCACTTGCGGGGCGCTGAAGTGATAGAGGCCACGATGTTGCCGGAAGAAAACTTTGCAGCCTTGCTCGTGAGCTTTAGCTTGCGCGAGCCATGCGTTGAGCACGCGAGCGAGATTGGTCACATCATTCGGCGTCGAGGTTTGATCGCTCACGATGGGCAGATGGCGCTCTTCTTGAAGCCAATTGCGCACGCCGCTGAAAAAATTCTTACCAGCAGCGCCGTAGAGCCAGCTCACGCGAAAGGCGAAATGATTGCCCGCGCTTTGCAACACGGCTTTCTCACCAGCGAGCTTGCTCGCGCCATACACACTGAGCGCATGGGGCGCTTCGCTTTCTGTGTAAGCGCTGCCCTTGGTGCCATCGAATACGAAATCGGTGGAGAAATGCACGAGGCTGCCCTGTACAGTATCGCAGGCATCCACGAGGTTTTGCACGGCGTGGTGGTTCAGCGCATAAGCCTTCTCGGGTTCATCTTCTGCTGTATCAACTTGGCTATAAGCCGTGCAGTTGATCACTACATCGGGGCGATGCTGCTGGATAAACGCTTGCACGGCGGCAAAGTCGAGCAAATCCAGCTCCGCATGCCGAGGCGCTATAAATTCATGAGCACCTCGCGCACATATTGCGCCGCCTAGCAGCCCATTTGACCCTAATAAAACAGCTTTCATGATTTTCTTTATGATGATGCGATGGAATTGAAAATTATAGAGTCCACCCGCATCGACAAATACCTCTGGGCCACGCGCTTTTACAAAACGCGCAGCTTGGCAGCGGAGGATATTGGCAAAGGCCGCATCAAGGTCAACGGGCAAGTGGCCAAAGCCTCGCGCGATGTGAAAGCTGGCGATATGCTGGAGCTGCTGCGCTCAGGGCTAGTTACTGAGCTGAAGGTACTGCAAATCAGCGAACAACGCGGCCCAGCGCCACTGGCTCAGGCTTTGTATGAAGAGACTGCTGAGAGCATTGCAGCGCGCGAGAAAGCACAAGATATGCGCCGCTTCACGCATGAGCCTGCTGCTGCGATTGAGCAGGGGCGGCCAACGAAGCGTGATCGGCGAACTTTGGAGCAGGCTCGCTCGGGTGGTGGTGATTGGAATGATCGGTGGAGTGCTGAGGCCTAAAGAGGAACACAGAAAGCACAGAAAAAATTCAGAAATTAATTTGAAGATTTCTGGCTGTTCTTTTGTGTTTTCTGTGTGCTTTCTGTGCTTTCTGCGTTACTGAATTTGAACCCGCCCCAGCCCATCACCCACGACTCTTGATACACACGCCCTGCCCTTGCGCAGCTTCTCTGAATTCGCTCCTCCAACTGGGCACATTCAAATCGAGCATGATGCGTTCGTTGTCCATGTGGGTGATGATCGTGCCGCCTGTCACTGAGAAGCCATGCGCTTTGATGCCGTCGATGCGCAGCTCGGTGAATGCTTTTTTTCCGTAGTCGATTTCTAGCTCGCGCACCCAAAGCGCCTTGCTCGGCTCATAGAGCACGCGGCAGGTGAAGTTGAGCGTTTTCACAAAGGGCTTGGGCTTGGCAGGTGGCGTTTGCGCAAATGCTGCGCTTTGCACAAGCGCAGCGCCGAGGAGTAGCAGGGAAAAAAGTTTCATTCAGATCAGTCGCACAACTAGACTGATTATTTCACCGATACGAGTTCTTTGATTTGCAGCAGTGGAGCGGGATCATCCAGCGTGGCCAAATCGCCCGTGTCTCGCCCCTCGCAAATCGCCTGAATCGCGCGCCTTAGCAGCTTGCCGGAGCGGGTTTTGGGCAGCAGGGTGACGAAGTACACGCTGGCTGGGCGGGCGACTGCGCCTAAATCGTTATCGACCAATTTCATGATCTCGCCTTCGAGCTTGAGGCGCGCGTTCGCATCGCCTAGGGCTGAGGCATCTTTGGCCACAGCAAACGCCATCGCCACTTGCCCTTTGAGTTGATCGGCCACGCCCACCACGGCAACCTCAGCCACATTGGGGTGCGCGGCAATGCTTTCTTCGATCTCGCGTGTGCCCAAGCGGTGGCCTGCGACGTTGATCACATCATCGGTGCGGCCTAGGATGGTGTAGTAGCCATTTGCATCGCGGATGCCCCAGTCGAAGGTTGAATAGACCATCCGGCTAGGATGGGCTTCGTCATGCTTCGCCATCTTGCCTGGAATGCTCTTCCAATACGTGTTCACAAAGCGCGCATCATCGCCCCACACAGTTTGCATCGCGCCGGGTGGCAGCGGCCCTTCGATCACGACCACGCCTTTTTCGCCGTGCGATTTCAACTCCTCGCCTGTGCTCTCATGCACGAGCTTGACTTTGTAGCCATACATCGGCACACCGGGGCTGCCAAATTGCGGCTTGAAGCCTTGCAAGCCGCCGCCATTGGCTGTGGCGAGAATCGGCCAGCCAGTTTCAGTCTGCCAGTAGTTATCGATCACGGGTCTGTTGATGCCTGCAGCAATCCAGCGCGCGGTGGGCTCATCTACCGGCTCGCCTGCGAGGAAGAGCGCCTGCAAGGACGATAAATCGTATTTCTTCAAATGCGCTTCGTCTTGTTTTTTGAGCACGCGAATCGCTGTGGGCGCGCTGAACATATGCGTAACTTTGTATTTTTCAACGAGCTTCCACCAGATGCCGCCATCGGGCGAGCCATCCATCCCGCGAATCGGTGTGCCTTCGTAAAACAGCGTGGTCATGCCGGCAATCAACGGGCCATAGACGATATAGCTGTGGCCGACCACCCAGCCAATATCAGAGGTGGCGAAATACACTTGGCCCGGTTTGCAATCGAAAACATATTTCATGCTGGCGGCCATGGCCACGGCATACCCGCCTGTGTCGCGCTGCACGCCTTTGGGTTTGCCGGTGGTGCCACTGGTGTACAGCGTGTAGCTGATATCTTCGCTATTCAAATGCGCGCAAGGCACTTCGGAGTTTAAGTGTTTTTGCCTTGCAGCCGAGTAATCTACTGCGCTGAATGCTCCTAAATCGATAGCATAGAGTTCACGGTTCACCATCAAGATGCTGGGCGTTTGCACCTTCGCCAAACCCAGCGCTTCCCTCAAGAGCGGCGTGTAAGCCACGATCTTGCCTGCGCGTGAGCCTGCATCGGCGGTGATCACCACCTTAGGCGTTGCATCATCAATACGCGAAGCCAGCGAGCCACTGGCAAAGCCGCCAAACACCACCGAATGAATCGCGCCAATGCGCGCGCAGGCCAGCATGGCAAACAGCGCCTGCGCAATCATCGGCATGTAGATGAGCACACGATCGCCTTTTTGCACGCCCATTTCTTGCAAAATCGCCGCCATGCATTGCACCTCGGTGTGCAGTTGGCGAAAGCTGTATGTTTTTTCGGTATTCGTTTCGGTGCTGACGAAGACGACGGCAGCTTGATTACCGCGCTCTTGCACATGGCGATCTACGGCGTTGTGGCACAAATTCGTGGTGCCGCCTACGAACCATGTGGCAAAGGGCGGATTGCTGTAATCGCACATCTGCTTGGGCTGCTTGAACCAGTCGATCAGGCCAGCTTGCTCTTTCCAAAAGACTTCGGGGTCGGCGATGGAGCGCTTGTAAAAATCGGCATAGGCGGTCATGTTGTGTCTCTCTCAAATTCACTGTGAACTGAATGCCTAATTATTACGCCTCCGCTTGCTCGGGTCTGACGCCTGATTGCGCACGTAAGAGCAACCTTCATTCATCAGCAAATGCGGACTTTAAAACCAGTCGCGCACCACAAAACCGGCTTGCGCTTGGGCTGTTCACTGCAGCGAAGTAAAGGGGGAG
>JAYVJQ010000041.1:0-7449 GCA_043769055.1 Allobrachymonas sp. | reverse complement strand
ATGAATACCTCGTGGGGCAGATGGCGCATTGCTACCGCTGGGAAGGCGGCGGCGCGGCGGTGCTGGGCAGTGTGCAGCCGCAGGCTATTGCGCATGCAGGAGATGGCTCGCTGCCGCTTTCTGAGATTGAGGCGCAGATCAAACCTGACGATGCGCACTTTGCGCGCACGCGCTTGCTCTGCTTGGAGAACACGATAGGCGGCAAGCTGCTGCCTTTTGAATACGTGCAGGCTGCCACGCAACTTGCGCGCAGCAAAGGCTTGGCCACGCATTTGGATGGCGCACGGCTCTTTAATGCTGCTACAGCACAGTTTTTAAAGCAAAATCAGCCACCAGCCGGCATAAATACTGCGCAAAGTGCTATTAATTCAGAAGCAAAGCGAATTACTGAGAACTTCGATTCTGTGAGTGTCTGCTTCAGCAAAGGCTTGGGCGCACCCGTGGGCTCAGCGCTGTGCGGCTCGCGGGAGTTCATTGCAAGAGCCCACCGCATCCGCAAAATGGCCGGCGGCGGCATGCGCCAAGCGGGCATGCTGGCAGCAGCAGCGATTTATGCGCTGGATCACCATGTGGAGCGCTTAGCGCAGGATCACGCCTTGGCTAAACGCCTAGGCGATGCCCTCGCGCAAATCCCCGGCTTGATCGTTGACCCGGTGCACAGCAACATCGTCTTCGTGGATGTGCAAGAGCCGTTAAAGACAAAGGCCACAGGCTTGATCGCGCATCTCAAAACCCACAACATCCTAGCCACCGGCCTCTACCGCCTGCGCTTCGTCACGCATCTTGATGTAGATGCGGCGGGTGTGGAGCGGGCTGTAGCTGTGATTGGAGACTATTTTGCTTGTTAAGACCTTCAATACCAAATTCGAATACCTAATTCAGGAACACAGAAAGCACAGAAGATACGAAGAAAACACAGAAAATTCATTGTTTATCAAGGTAAGGCAATGGGAGTTTTTCTGTGTTTTCTTGGTATTTTTCTGTGTATTCTGTGTTTCCTAAAATCTTCCCTCGCTCAATACTCAAAGAGATCCATCATGCCCCACAGCGTCACCATCACCCCGCAAGAAGCCCTGCAACGCACCATTGAGCACCGTGAAATTTTCCACGATGAGATGCTCAAAGTCGTGCGCATGATCATGAATGGCGAGATGAGCCATGTGATGATGGCTGCCATGCTGACCGGCCTGCGCGTGAAGAAAGAAACCATTGGCGAGATCACCGCTGCTGCGCAAGTGATGCGCGAATTTGCCACCAAGGTCGTCGTGGCTGATAAAACCCACCTCGTGGACATCGTAGGCACTGGCGGCGATGGTTCGCACACTTTCAATATTTCCACCTGCAGCATGTTCGTGGCCGCAGCCGCTGGCGCGAAGGTGAGCAAGCATGGCAACCGCTCTGTGAGCAGCAAATCGGGCAGTGCTGATGTGCTCGAAGCTCTGGGTGTGAATTTGAATCTCAGCCCTGAGCGAATTTCCAAATGCATCGCAGAGGTGGGCATCGGCTTCATGTTCGCCCCCAACCATCACCCCGCGATGAAAAATGTGGCGCCTGTGCGCAAGGAGCTGGGCGTGCGCACCATCTTCAACATCCTGGGGCCTCTGACCAACCCAGCGGACGCGCCAAACATTCTCATGGGCGTGTTCCACCCCGATCTGGTGGGCATTCAGGTGCGCGCCTTGCAGCGCTTGGGCGCTGAGCATGCTTTGGTTGTTTACGGAAAAGATGGCATGGATGAAGTGAGCTTAGGCGCAGCCACGCTGGTGGGCGAGCTGAAGAATGGTGAGATCACCGAGTACGAAATCCACCCTGAAGATTTCAACCTCCCCATGGCCAGCAACCGTGCTCTGCGCGTAGAAACGCCCGAGCAAAGCAAGGCCATGTTGCTGGGCGTATTGAATGGCGAGAGGAGCGCTGCGCGCGATATCGTGGTGTTCAATACAGCTGTGGCGCTGTATGCCGCCAATGTGGTGGCAAGCATTGAAGCCGGTATTTTGAAAGCCCGAGAAGCTCTGGACTGCGGCGCGGCTAAGACGAAAATGACTACTTTTGTAGCTGCAACTCTGCTTCAGTCATGAAGATTCGCGGTTGATCGAAGAAGCGCCGCTTATTCCGGGCGAGTCGCCCATCTGCACATAGATGCCGCCCTCGCGAGCAAATCATTTGTGAGCTTGGCCCTTGTGTTTATTACGTAGTATGCTATTAATTTCATAGTTAATTGAAGTCATACGCAATTGACAAGTAAGAAATACGAGCCTAGAATCAGCGCATATGAACGCTATATCCATCAAACTTCCTGAACCTATGCTCAACCGCATAACGCAGCGAGCGAGCGATTTAGGCACGAGCACAAGTGAGGTCGTTCGCGCGGCTATCGCAGCCTATCTGCAAGCGGATGAAGTGCCAGCGCAATCAGCCGCTGCACAAGCAGCGCGCTGGGCAGGCAGCGTCAAAGGCGCTAAAGATTTATCGACCTATGCCAAGCACATGGATGGCTATGGTCAATAAATCTGCGCTATGACCCTCAAGCAAGACATCATCATCGACACCGGGCCATTGGTAGCCCTGCTCAATCGCTCAGATGGGGCTCATGCGTGGGTGTTCAAGCAAATGCAAGGCATGAGCACGCCCTTCATCACTTGCGAGGCCGTTCTGTCTGAAGCGAGTTACCTCACACGAAATCTGAAAGGCGCGCGCGCCGCTTTGATGGAGATGGTGGGCGAGAATTTCTTGAGCATCGGCATGGCAGTTCACGCCCACCACGCCTCACTGCTCGCCATGATCAAGCGCTACGACTCCGTACCCATGTCAGTAGCAGATGCCTGCATTGTTCGACTTGCAGAGTTGCATCCCAACAGCAGTGTATTCACTTTGGACAGCGATTTTGCGATTTATCGCAAGAATGGGCGACAGGTGATCAAGCTGATTACTATTTGAGCGTTTACTCGTGCAAAGCGCATCAGTTACACATCTGTGTATGTCAAGGACTTTCAGGGCTAATCGGGAGCGGGTTAGCGATTGACTTGTGTGAGAAACGGTGGATTCTGAGCGCGAATGTCGTCAACGCTCTGCGCTGACGCCCAGACAAGGGTGTTCACATACGTGTTGATTCGGTCAACCAACGCGCTGCGAGGGCCTTCGCGCCATTGAGTTGATCCATAAAATGCCGCTTGTTCAGCTTCAAGCGCTTCACGGCTTTCGTAGGCGCGAATCAGAAAATAAGTTTCTTCCTCGTGGTCTGATTTTCCGTAGGCCACAACATCCATCCCAGCACCTCTGATCATTGGCACGGCTTGGTTGTGCATCGAATCATGGAACGAATCTAACGTGCCAGGTTTGAGTCGATAAGTGCGAATTTCTAGAAGTCGGCGCATGAACTTCACCCTGCCCGCTTGCCCAAGATCTCAAACGCAGGCAGGGTCTTACCTTCCAGCACTTCGAGGAACGCGCCGCCGCCAGTCGAGATGTAGCTCACGTCTTTATCGATGCCGTATTTCGCAATCGCTGCCAAGGTATCGCCGCCGCCTGCGATGCTGAAGGCGCTGGATTTTGCGATGGCTTGGGCGATGGTTTTGGTGCCATTCTCGAATGCGGCGAACTCGAATACGCCAACTGGACCGTTCCACACAATCGTGCCGGCGGCTTGGAGTTTTTCAGCTAGCAGAGCGGCGGTTTTGGGGCCGATGTCAAGAATCAAATCGTCGTCGGCTACATCGGTAGCGGCTTTGATAGTGGCAACCGCATCGGGCGAGAAAGTTTTGGCGCAGACCACATCTATCGGGATTGGCACTTCTGCGCCGCGTGCTTTCATCGCTTCAATCACCGCTTTGGCTTGATCGAGCAAATCGGGTTCGGCCAAGGATTTGCCGATCTTCAAACCTGCAGCCAGCATGAAGGTGTTGGCAATGCCGCCGCCTACGATCAGGCCATCTACTTTGCTGGAGAGCGCTTGAAGAATGGTGAGTTTGGTGGAGACTTTGCTGCCTGCCACGATAGCGACCAAGGGTCGCTTCGGCGCGGCCAAGGCTTTGCTAATTGCATCCATTTCAGCGGCCAGCAGTGGGCCAGCGCTGGCAATTTTTGCGTATTGGGCGATGCCATACGTTGAGGCTTCTGCTCGGTGGGCTGTGCCGAATGCATCGTGTACGAAAATGTCGCAAAGCGCGGCCATTTTTTGCGCCAGCTCGGGCGAATTTTTTTTCTCGCCAATGTTTACGCGGCAGTTTTCTAGCAAAACCACTTCGCCGGGATTGACTTCCACGCCATCCACCCAGTTGGAGACGAGCTTGACGGGCTTGCCCAAAAGCTCGCTCATGCGCGCGGCCACGGGCGCGAGGCTGTCTTCGGGCTTGAATTCGCCCTCTGTGGGACGGCCTAGGTGGGAAGTCACCATCACGGCTGCGCCAGCTTTCAAAGCCATCTCGATGCAGGGAATGCTGGCACGAATGCGGGTGTCTTCGGTGATCTTGCCTGCATCATCTTGCGGCACATTGAGATCAGCGCGAATAAAAACACGCTGGTTAGCAACTTTGCCAGCAGAGCAAAGGTCAGAGAAACGGATGAATTGCATGATGAGGTGGTTGGATTGCTGAGATAAAGAGGAACACAGAAAGCACAGAAATTGCACAGAATTCACAGAAAAAATAGCCGAAGTGAAGGCTGTTTCTTCTTCTTCTGTGTCTTCTGTGCAATTTCTATGCTTTCTGTGTTTCCTGTATTTTAGGTCGCCAACCAGACACCCAAGCACGTCCCAAGCTTGTAACCAGCAGACTCGCCCCCAAATTCCTACAATACAGCTTCTTATCCGAAAGAAAAAATGGTTCCGCACCTCATCACCGCCACCAACAGCCCCATCAACGAACTGGAGCAGCGCATCTTAGATAGCATGCCCGCGATTGAGCGCTGGTTTCGCTTGGAATGGATGGAGCACACACCGCCGTTTTACAGCTCGGTCGATGTACGCAATGCAGGCTTCAAGCTCGCGCCAGTCGATACCAATTTGTATCCCGGTGGCTGGAATAATTTGACCGAAGAAATGCTGCCGCTGGCCGTGCAGGCGGCGATGGCGGCAATTGAGAAGATTTGCCCGGATGCGAAGAATCTGCTGGTGATTCCTGAGAACCACACGCGCAATATGTTCTACCTGATGAATGTGGCGCGGCTGGCGCGCATTTTCAACATGGCGGGGCTCAATGTGCGCTTAGGCTCGATCAATCCCGAGATCAAAGAGACCACGCGCATTGATTTGCCCAACGGCGAGCATGTGATGCTGGAGCCAGCGCTGCGCATCAAGAGCGATTCTGGTTTGGGCAAAGGCCGCTTAGGGCTCAAAGATTTTGACCCGTGCACGATTTTGCTGAATAACGATTTGAGCGCGGGGGTGCCCGGCATTTTGGAAGATATTCACGAGCAATTTTTGCTACCACCGCTGCACGCGGGCTGGCATGTGCGCCGCAAATCGCAGCATTTTCAAGCCTATGAAGAACTGACCAAGCGCTTTGGCAAGCTGCTGGGCATTGATCCGTGGCTGATCAATCCGATGTTTGCGCAATGTGGCGAAGTGAATTTCCAAGAAGGCTTAGGGTTCGATTGCCTGACCTCGAACGTAGATGCGCTGCTCACCAAAATCAAACGCAAATACAAAGAATACGGCATCAACGAAAAGCCTTTCGTCGTCGTCAAAGCAGATAACGGCACGTATGGCATGGGCATCATGACGGTGCGCGATGTGAAAGACTTGGCCGAGATCAACCGCAAAACGAAAAACAAAATGAGCGTGGCCAAAGATGGCATGGAGATCAATCAGGTGATCATCCAAGAAGGCGTGCATACCAACGAGCGCGTGAACGAGGCCGTGGCAGAGCCTGTGGTGTATATGATGGATCGTTATGTGGTGGGCGGCTTTTACCGCGTGCATTCGGAGCGCGGTGTGGATGAGAATTTGAATTCGCCCGGCGCGCAATTTGTGCCGTTGGCGTTTGATAAATCGGCGCACATGCCGCAGCCCGGCATGAAGCCCGGCGCGAGCCTGCCGAACCGCTTTTATATGTATGGCGTGATTGGGCGCTTGGCGATGCTGGCGGCCAGCTATGAGCTGGAGGCTACCGATCCTGAGGCTGAGGTGTACGAGTGATTTTTAAGCAAAATTGCCTAGTAGCCGTTATAGAATAAGCGCATAATGCTACTAAAATAATAGCGTGCTACATACTGCCTATTCCAACTCCACGCGCAGCGCTTACCGCTGCGTTTGCGGCTCGCCAATATTTTTTCGCAACAGCCAGTGCCTCAGCTGTGGGCGCACATTAGCATACGAGCCGCAGTCTGCGCGCATGGTGTCGCTGATTTCGCAGCATCAAGCGGGCGGTGGCGATAGCTGGGCTATCGAAGGTGATAGCGATGCAGTGGGCTATCACCGCTGTGCCAATTATCAAACCGCAGCAGGCTGCAACTGGCTGCGGCCTGCGGGCATTGCCTCGCACCATGATCGCGGGCTGTGCATTGCGTGCAGCTTAAATCGCGTGATTCCTGATCAAAGCGACGAGCAAAATCAAGTGCTGTGGGGCAAGATCGAATCAGCTAAGCGCAGGCTGGTGAGCCAGTTGCTCTCGCTTGGCCTGCCTGTGAAATCGAAATTGCCCGGCGTGTGGCACGACCCCGAGCAGGGCTTGGCCTTTGACTTTTTGCGCGATTGGCCCGATCAAAGCGTGACCACAGGGCATGCTCATGGCGTGATCACGGTGAACGCGCTAGAGGCCGATGATGCCGAGCGCGAGCGCATGCGCACCGCGCTGCATGAGCCGTACCGCACCCTGCTGGGCCACTTGCGCCACGAGGTGGGTCATTACTACTGGGATCGCTTGGTGCTCAGCGGCACGTGGCTTGAAGCTTTTCGTCAGCTCTTTGGCGATGAGCGTGCCGATTACAACACCGCTTTGAATAATCACTATACGCAAGGCGCAGCGCCCGATTGGCGGGCGCGCCACATCAGCGCGTATGCCAGCAGCCACCCGTGGGAAGATTGGGCCGAGACTTGGGCGCACTACCTGCACCTGCGCGATGCGATGAACAGCGCAGAAAGCTTTGGCTTGACTGCGGAAGATGTGGAGTGGCATGCCAAGCCTTTTAAAGCCCATGCGCTCTGGGATGCCAAGCGCCCGGGAGCCACCGAGTATTTGAAGCTCATCAACGATTGGCTGCGCATCACCAGCGTGCTCAATGAGCTATCGGACAGCATGGGACAAGCGCCGTTTTATCCGTTTACCTTGGCAGCGCCCGTGGTGGCCAAGTTGCAGCTCGTGCATGAAGTGATTGGGCAGGCGCAGTTCAAGTCATAAGCGTTGACGCGCTTAGTTACTTGATTTGCATTTACTATTAATTTAGTAGCGCTCCGCGCATATTTCTTCCCGGCTACTGGCCTTATTTGTGTAAAAAAAATACGTCAAACGTCAC
>JAYVJQ010000040.1:0-2590 GCA_043769055.1 Allobrachymonas sp. | reverse complement strand
AGACCATGCAACAGCACACCATCGCGTGGTCTGAAGATGATGCGCCGCAGGAGGCACTCTGGCGCAGTGAGCGGGGGGATGCGCCGCCTAAGAGGGTGCAATTTGCGGATGACACGCTGAGCGCGGATGCGGCTTACAAGCTCGCCAGCGAAGGCGTGGGGCTGCTGTGGCGCGGGGATTTTCAGAATGCGAAGCATTTGATTGCGGCGCTGGAGCGGCGGCTCGACAAACGCGGCGCTAGAAAACCTGCGCCGAAAACCAAGGCCAGCACGCCTACAGACCTCGGCGCGATTTTTTATCGGCATCGCCAAGCGCAGGCGCAGCGCGCTCGGGTGCTGAGCATGGTGCTGCTGCCGTTTCAAGTGGATTACGGCATCGCGCTGCGGCGCGCGCCAGATGTGCGGCTAGCTTGCAGCGAAGCTTGGGGAGCGGCAGATGCCAATTTGAAGACAGAAAAAACGCATTCGGTGGCCAGCCTGCGCGAGCTGCTGGGCATCATCAGCTCGCATGAGTGGCGCAAGAAGGGTGTGGAGATTTCGGCGCTGAATCGCAATAAAAAAGGCATTCCAGAGCGCATTCATGCGCATTACGGCGTGTTCTCGCCCGTGCGGCAAGAGTATGTGGAGCTGGTGCGCGAGGCGGCTTTGCCCACGAACTCTTCGCCTGAGAAGTTGATCGCCTTTGACATTGGCACGGGCACGGGCGTGCTCAGTTGCGTGCTGGCGCAGCGCGGCGTGGGGCAGATTGTGGCCACGGATTTGGATGCGCGCGCACTCGTTTGCGCCAAAGAGAATATTCAACGGCTGGTGGGCGGGCGGCAAGTCAAGCTCGTGGAGGCTGATCTATTCCCCGATGTAGCCACGCATGGCCTCGCACATTTGATCGTGTGCAACCCGCCTTGGCTGCCGGGCACGCCCAGCAGCAGCTTAGAGCGTGCGGTGTATGACCCCGGCAGCCAAATGCTGCGCGGGTTTTTGCAGGGCTTGCCCAAGCATCTCGCGCCGGGGGGCGAGGCATGGCTGATTTTGTCGGATTTAGCGGAGCATCTGGGGCTGCGCACGGCCAATGAATTGCAAGAGATGATCAAGGCAACGGGCTTGCAAGTGGTGCAGCAATTACGCACCCAGCCGCGCCACCCGAAGGCGAGTGACACGAGCGATCCGCTGCATGCGGCGCGCTCGCGCGAGACAACACACCTTTGGCGCTTGTCTGTAAAAATTTAAGCCATTTGCGCGCCCCATTTGCGGGCCACGTTTGCAGATCAATTTAGTTATTCAATTTAATTATATTAGTTAATTTCATTAACTAATTGACAATCTCTCAGCCTGCTTACATGATGTCATTTCAATTTAATTGAGGAGACATTTTTATGAGCTACAGGAATTATTTAAGCCGTCACAAAGTGGCGCTCGCAGTGAGTTTGACAAGCGCTGCAGCCCTACTGGTTGCTTGTGGCGGGTCGGGTGACGGTGCGTTAGCCACTACGCCGCTACCTCAGCTCACAGCGGCCACACCGAGTGCCTTCAGTGGCACTTGTGCGGACCTCGCCCCGCGCATTTCCAGCCAAGCCAACACAAGCATCACGGCAGTGACCACGGTCGCCGCAGGCAGCTTGACGCTGGCCAGCGGCACAGTCTCGATCGAAGAGCATTGCCGCGTCCAAGGCAGCATGTTCACTCGCGTGAGCCCCGTGGATGGCCAAACGTACGCCATCGGCTTTGAAATGCGCCTACCTAAAAACTGGAATGGCCGCTTTTTTCACCAAGGCAATGGCGGGCTAGACGGCAACGTGGGCACGGCTCAGGGCAATTTTGGTGGTGGTGTGCTGACCAATGCGCTCAAACAAGGCTTTGCAGTGCTCAGCTCAGATGCAGGGCACAACGGTGCACAAAACACGAACGCCATGTTTGGATTGGATCCGCAAGCCCGCGCCGATTACGGCTACGCTGCGGTTGGCAAACTCACGCCTATGGCAAAAAGCGTCATCAATGCCGCTTATGGCAAAGCCCCAGATCGCTCTTATTTTGGGGGCTGCTCCAACGGCGGGCGGCACGCGATGGTTGCAGCCAGCCGCTACCCCACCGATTACGACGGCTACCTAGCCGGTGCGCCAGGCTACAACCTGCCCAAAGCCGCCGTGGCCAACATTGCGGGCGCATTGCTCTACGCCAGCAACATCACCACAGCGACCGTGACCAGCATTGCTGATTTAGCGACAGCAATGACAGATACTGAGCGCAAACTGGTTTCCAACGCCGTGCTCGCACAATGCGATGCCTTGGATGGCGCAGCAGATGGCTTGATTCAAGACACCAACGCTTGCCAAGCCGCCTTCGACATCAATCGCGATGTCCGCACTTGCACAGGCGCACGTGATGGCACTTGCTTGACGGCCGGTCAAAAAACAACACTCGCTAAAGTCTTCTCTGGCCCGACCACCAGCAGCGGTGCGTTGATTTACTCATCGTTTCCTTGGGATTCAGGCTACTCTGGCGGCTCATCAGCAGGTGCAATGAGCGGCGTGGCCACTTGGGAATTTGATGCACCGTTCAACCGCGACGCCAGCGCCGTGGCGATGATTTTCAACACC
>JAYVJQ010000039.1:0-3819 GCA_043769055.1 Allobrachymonas sp. | reverse complement strand
GCAACTAACCTGCGCGGAGCGCTATGAAATTAATAGTGAGAGATGTGCCACCGAAGAGCGCATGGGCATTGGAAAATGCGGGTGTGCATCCGCTGCTCGCAAGGCTTTATGCGGCTCGCGGCGTTCACAGCTTAGAAGAATTAGACGATGGCTTAGCTAAACTTTTACCGCCTGCGTCCATGAAAGGCTGCTTGGAAGCTGCGAAGCTTCTGGCTGACGCGATTGCGGCGGATAAGAAGCTGTGCATAGTGGCCGATTACGATTGCGATGGCGCAACGGCTTGCGCCCTTGGCGTGCGTGGCTTGAGGCTGCTGGGCGCCAAGCATGTGAGCTATCTCGTGCCAGATCGTGTGGTTGATGGCTATGGCCTGACCGCATCAATAGCAGATCGCGTCAAGGCGCAAGGCGCAGACATGCTGATCACGGTGGACAACGGGATTGCCAGCGTCGAAGGCGTGGCGCGGGCGACTGAGCTGGGCTTGCAGACTTTGATCACAGATCACCATTTACCCGGCGACAAACTGCCGCTGGCCGATGTGATCGTCAACCCCAATCAGCCCGGCTGCATGTTTGAAAGCAAATCGATTGCTGGCGTTGGCGTGATGTTTTATGTGCTGCTGGCTTTGCGCGCGGAGCTGCGCGAGCGCGGCATCTTCACGCAAGCTACGCAGCCGAAGCTTGATGCACTGCTGCCCATAGTGGCACTCGGCACGGTGGCCGATGTCGTCAAGCTCGATGCCAACAATCGCCGCTTAGTAGCTCAAGGCATCAAAAGGCTCAGAGCCGGCATCGCGCCCGCGGGGATAGCTAGCCTTTTTGTAGCAGCATCACGCAAGATGCCCATTGCCAGCACCTTTGATTTTGGCTTTGCGCTCGGCCCCCGTATCAATGCTGCAGGGCGGCTAAGTGACATGACGCTGGGCATCGAATGCCTGATCTCCGATGACGCAAGCCGCACCGATGAACTCGCCAAGCAGCTCGACGCCATCAACCGCGAGCGGCGCGACATTGAATCGGGCATGCGCGAGCAGGCCGAGGCCGCGCTGCAATACATGTTTGCTGACGACGAGCCAGCGGAGAATCATCCTTCAGGCGTAGCGATATTCGACCCCGAATTTCATGAAGGCGTGGTCGGCATCGTGGCCAGCCGCATCAAAGACAAGCTGCATCGCCCTGCCTTCGTATTCGCAGCCAGCGCCGCGCCCGGCCAAGAGCATTTGCTCAAAGGCTCAGGCCGCTCAATAGCAGGCTTTCATCTGCGCGATGCGCTTGATTGGATGGTAAAAAAACACCCTGGCTTGCTGATCAAATTCGGCGGCCACGCCATGGCCGCAGGTTGTACGATTGAGGAAGAGAATTTCGAGACCTTTGAGGCCGCCTTCGCAGAAGTCGCCGCGCTGTGGATTGATGCGGCCACGCTCTCCCGCCGCTTAGAAACAGACGGCCCGCTGCCCATCGAATACCGCCGCGCGGATATGGCCGACACGCTCAACCAAGCCGTCTGGGGCCAAGGCTTTGCAGCGCCTGTGTTCAGCGAAGAAATGGAAGTCGTATCGCAGCGCCTTGTCGCAGAGAAGCACTTAGGGCTCAAGCTCAAACACCAAGGTCAACTCGTCGACGGCATTTGGTTCAATCACACCGAGCCGCTGCCACCCAAAGCACATTTGGCCTTTCGCCTTGAGAGCGATGAATGGCAGGGCGTCAAGCGCGTGAAGTTTTTTATTGAAGGCATGGCCGCTTAAAAATCTGCGGCCTTTTGGCTTACGCCAAATGCCGCAGCGGATGCGAGGCACTCGGCCACGGGCTCGTGAAGAATGGCTCAATCATCTCGGGCGTGATGTCTTCCAGCCGCACCGGATTCCACTTCGGCGCATGATCCTTATCCACAGCCAGCGCGCGGATGCCTTCAACGGTTTCGCTGCTCGTGCCGCTGCGCTGCAAGTGCTTTGTGTGGAAGCAATGGCGCACCAAATCGCGCTCTAGGCGCAGATCATCGGCCAAGCTCGTCGTGCGCGCGCGGCGAATGAGTTGCAATGTGACTTCCAGCATCAAAGGAGAACGTTTGCGCAGCGTAGCGGCTGTTTCCTGCGCCCAAGTATCGGCACTGGCTTCAAGTGAGCGCGTGATGGTCAACGCAGTGGGGTGACTGAAATAGTCACCAATTTTTGAAAGAAAAGTGGCTTTTCCGCCCGTGGATACTGCGCGAGGCGCTACTGAATTGATAGTGATCGAGGCCAGCAATGCAGCGCGCTCATGAGCAGGCATTGCACCCAAACAATCCCACAGCCGCGTCAGCTCGCTGCTTTCCATCTGCACATCAGCCAAGCCAAGATGAACTGCTTCAGAGCCCTGCAACATATGCCCTGTCAGCGCCAAATACTCGCCTACGCCATGCTGAGAGTTTGCGCAGCGGCTCAAAAAGTATCCACCACCCACATCAGGAAACAAACCAATGTTTGTCTCTGGCATGGCCATCTTCGTACGCTCGGTGACGATGCGAATGCTGTTTTGAGCCAGATGTCCGCTGATGCCCATGCCGCCACCCATGCAAATACCGTCCATGAAGGCGATGTACGGTTTCGGATAGGTGTGAATCAAATGATTGAGGCTGTATTCCTCGGTAAAGAAATCTTCCAATGCGGGATCGCCTGCAAGCGCCGCTTGATGGAAGAAGCGAATATCGCCGCCTGCGCAGAAGCTGCCAAAGGGTTGGAAGGATGACGAGACCCCTGCGGCAGTCGATGCATCCGCAGCCTTGCCCATGCCGCGAATCGCCACGAGCTGGATGTTCGCTTGATCGCGCCATTTGAGCAAGGCGGCATTGATCTGCCGCACCATACCCAAGCTCAGAGCATTCAAGGCCTTGGGGCGGTTGAGTGTGATCAGGCCTGCGTTGCCGCGCTCTTCAACGATGACAAAGTTGTCTTCAATCATGATTTTTTAAGTCCCAATAATTCATTCGCCACCAAAGCGCCGATCACCAGCGCCCCGCCCACTAGCACCGCCTGCGAAGGCACTTCACCTGCAAACGCCCACGCCAGCAAGATACCGAATATCACTTCCAGCAAAGCCAACAGCGACACCTCCGGCGCTTTCAGTACGCGCGCGCAAACGACGGCGAGCACGCACGGAATCGCCAGCTGCACCAAGCCCAGTAATGCGAGCCAACTAACATCTTTTGCAGTTGCCGCAAATGGGAAGGCCAAGGGGAACGTGATCAGTGTTGAGATCACCGCACCGATCAACACGCAGGGCACAAAGTCGAGTTTCGCCCCTTTGCCTTGCGAGCGTTGCACCACCGTCCAATTGATCGCGCCGGCCACCGGCACGCAAAACGCCACCGCCATGCCCAGCAACGCGCCGCCCTGCTTTAAATCTAGCTGTTGGCCAAACATATAAGCCATGCCAGCGCAAGCCACAGCAATGGCGACCCAAGTGCGCATGGGCAGCTTGTGGCCAATAAAGATGCGCGAAATGAGCGCGGTGAGCAGCGGGCCAGTGGCCATCGTCACCAACACATTGCCCACGGTTGTTAAGGTGAGCGCGACCATAAAAGCCGTAAACATCACGCTCCAACACACGCCGCTGATCCAAAACGCAGTGCTCTTCCAGCTCATCGCCTTGAAGACACCTCTTCCTTGCCACAGCGGCAAGATCACCAAGAGCGAGATCAGCGTAAATAAACTGCGCCAAAACGTCACTTCAAAACTTTTGGCTGATTCCAGCTGCTTGGTAACGGCGCCGGCTATGGACCACATCAGCGTCACGGCAATCATGAGCATGACGGCACTTGAATGCGTTAATTTATGGGTAAGCTTC
>JAYVJQ010000038.1:0-17645 GCA_043769055.1 Allobrachymonas sp. | reverse complement strand
TGTGAGCACGGTATGCAAGACCTTAATCAAATGAAGGTCGATCTTGTCAAGCAAGGCGTTGTTTTGCATACTGCGAATCAATGGTGTCTATTTGAGCGGGCGTATGACCCGTTCGGTTAAAGCGGCTACCCTTTTGACATGAGCATTTCTACTCTTCAGTTCTGGCATCGCGGGCAACTGCGATCAATAGAGAATGTACCACCCACGCGCACGCTTTTGCAGCTCGTGCGCGAAGACATGGGTTTGTGCGGCACGAAAGAGGGTTGCAACGAGGGCGACTGCGGCGCGTGTACTGTGGCAGTGCGGGAAAACTCTAATGCGCCCTACAAAGCGATCAACAGTTGCATCCGCATGGCGCATTCGATTGCGGGGCAGGAGCTGACGGTGGTGGAAGATTTAGCTGCTGGTGGCGAGCTGCATCCTGCGCAAGAAGCGATGGTGCAATGCCACGGTTCGCAATGCGGCTTTTGCACGCCGGGCTTTGTGATGAGCATGTTTGCGCTGCATGAAAATTCCAAGGCTTCTGGGCAAGTGGTAGACCGACCCACGGCGCAAGAAGCCTTGAGCGGTAATTTATGCCGTTGCACAGGTTATCGGCCAATTCTGGATGCTGCGATGCAGATGCAATTCATTCCTCAATTGCTATTAAATAAAGAGCAAACTATTATTATTCCACGAGGGCTTGCGGCCAAAAAATCTTCAAAAATATCTCTTGAAGATGATTCCACTAATTATTTACTGCCTGGGAAGTTAAACGACCTGCTCAAGCTGCGCCGCACCCACCCCCAAGCCCAACTGGTTGCCGGCTGCACCGATGTGGGCCTGTGGGTCAACAAAGGCCATCAACGCTTCGAACAAGTGCTGGATGTAACGCAGGTGCAAGAGCTGCGCCGCATCGAGCGCTACCCACATCACATCGCCATGGGCGCTGCGGTCACGTTGGAAGACGCTTACAACGCCCTCGTACAAGACCGCCCGCAGCTCCGTGCTTTTGCCAAGCGCTTTGCGGGATTGACGGTGAGGAACAGCGGCACGCTCGGCGGCAACGTGGCCAATGGCTCGCCAATTGGCGATTCCATGCCTTTGCTGATTGCTTTGCGAGCCAATGTGGTGCTCATGAGCACACGAGGCCACCGCGAGATGCCGCTGGAAAAGCTCTACACCGGCTACCGAAAAAACGTGATCGCAGCCGATGAAGTGCTCGCATGGATCAAAGTGCCGCTACCCACTGCGCAAGAGTTCTCGCGCGTTTACAAAATCTCAAAACGCTTTGACGATGATATTTCTGCGGTGTGCCTTGCCATCTCGGTGCAGCGCGAGGGCGAGGCTTTGAAAGACTGGAGCATCGGCGTGGGCGGTGTGGCTGCAACGCCGGTACGCGCTGTTAAAACAGAAGCGATCTGCGCAGATTCTATGCAAGCCAACAGCCCATTTAATGCCATAAAACAGAGTCTGCAAGAAGAGTTTCAACCCATCTCCGATATGCGTGCATCAGCAGCTTATCGCCGCGAACTGCTGGGCAATTTGCTGCAACGCTTCGCTCTCGATCTGCAAGGCCATCGCTTGACGAGCTTGCAAGACTGGGCTGATTTGGAAGTGGTGTTGGCATGAGCGCCCTTGGCCAAAGCATCCCTCACGAAAGCGCTCGCTCACAAGTCCAAGGCGCGGTGCAGTATGTGGACGATCTGCCCGAGTTGCAAGGCACGCTGCATGCCGCGCCGGTGATGTCTCCAGTAGCACATGGCCGCGTGCTGGGCATGGATTATTCTGCCGCGTTGGCACTGCCCGGCGTGCGCGGGATTGTTGATGCGCGCGATGTTTCAGGTGAAAACCTCCTTGCCGCGTTTGCACACGACGAGCCGATTTTTGCCAGCGACACCGTGCAGCATGTGGGCAATGTGATGGCCCTCGTGGTGGCTGATGATGTGATCACTGCGCGGCGCGCAGCCCGCTTGGTGACGCCGAAAATCGAGCCGCTGCCTGCAATTTTGAACACGCAAGAAGCGCTTGCAAAAAATCATTTCGTGCTCCCGCCCGTGCATGTATCGCGCGGCGATGCCACTGCTGCACTCAAAGCCGCACCGCATCGTTTGCAAGGCAGCTTCTCAGTTGGCGGCCAAGAGCATTTTTATTTGGAGGGCCAGATTGCCATTGCGCAACCGCAAGAGATGGGCCAGTGGCTGATTCATTCGAGCACGCAGCACCCCGGCGAGGTGCAGCATTGGGTGGCGCATGCTCTTCAAGTAGCGCAGCACGATGTGCGCGTGCAAACGCGGCGCATGGGCGGCGGCTTTGGCGGCAAAGAAACGCAGGCCGGGCATCTGGCCGTATGGGCGGCTCTGGCGGCGCGCAAGTTTGGCGCGGCGGTGAAGCTGCGGCTGGATCGGGATGATGATTTTCTGATCACCGGCAAGCGCCATCCGTTTGACTACGATTACGAAGTGGGCTTTGATGATGATGGCCTGCTCTGCGGTTTGCAGGTGCGCATGCGCGTGAACTGCGGCTTCAGCGCCGATCTCTCCGGCCCCGTGGCCGACCGCGCCATTTTCCACCTCGACAACGCCTATTTCCTGCAAGACGTAGCAATCAGCTCCTACCGCCTTAAGACCCACACGCAAAGCCACACCGCCTTTAGAGGCTTCGGCGGCCCTCAAGGCATGATCGTGATTGAAACCATCATGGGCGATATTGCAAGGTACTTGAAGCGCGATCCGCTTGAGGTTCGCATGCGAAATCTGTATGACGCAGCTTTAAATGGGGTCAGAGCAGAATTAATTTCGCCAGCCTCGTCGAGCAGCCAACCCTCTTACGAAATTAATTCGGCTCTGACCCCATTTAAAGCGGACCGCACCAACCATGCCGCCAGAAACACCACCCACTACGGCATGCCCGTAGAAGACAACATCCTCCACCGATTGCTCCCAAAACTAGAGCACTCCGCGCAATACCTACGACGGCGAGATGCCATAACCGCTTGGAATCAAACCAACCAACACATGAAGCGCGGCATCAGTATCACCCCCGTTAAATTCGGCATCAGCTTCACCGCTACCCTCTTCAACCAAGCTGGCGCGCTCGTGCATGTCTACACCGATGGCAGCGTGCAGGTCAATCATGGCGGCACAGAAATGGGCCAAGGCTTGCACACGAAAATCGCCCAAATCGTGGCCGATGAACTCGGCATCTCGTATGAGCTCGTGCGCATGACCGCGAGCGACACCGCCAAAGTGCCCAACGCCAGCGCCACCGCCGCCTCCGCAGGCACAGATTTGAATGGCCGCGCCGCACAATTCGCCGCCCGCAATGTGCGCGACAAATTAGCCGCCTTTGTTTGCGGGTTGGACAACGCTACCGAAGGGGCTTCAACTTTCGGTGCAGGCGCTGTCGAATTCAAAGCAGGCCAAGTCATCACCCCCAAGCAATCACGCCCGTGGGCAAATGTGGTCGCAGCAGCCTACGCCAACCGCATCCAGCTCTGGAGCGATGGTTTCTACGCCACCCCCAAAATCCATTACGACAAAACCACGCTCTCAGGCCGCCCGTTCTACTATTTCGCCTATGGTGCAGCCTGTTCTGAGGTCATCATCGACACGCTCACAGGCGAGAGCCGCGTTTTAAAAGTAGACATCCTGCACGACGTAGGCCGCAGCATCAACCCCGCGATAGACATCGGCCAAATCGAAGGCGCATTCGTGCAAGGCATGGGCTGGCTCACCACCGAGCAACTCGTGTGGAACGAAAAAGGGCACTTAAGCACCCACGCCCCCAGCACCTACAAAATCCCCGCCACCGGCTGCATCCCCGAGCACCTAAAAGTCGATCTCTGGCCGGAGGCGAACCGTGAAGACAACGTCCACGGCAGCAAAGCAGTGGGTGAGCCCCCCTTCATGCTCGCCATCAGCGTGTGGGAAGCCATGCGCGAAGCGATAGCCGCAGCAGGCGGCGACGTAGCCAAGCTCAACGCGCCGTGTACGGGCGAGCATGTGATGCGGGCGTTGTGCAAGCTAAACAGCTAATTCAATCAGGCAAAAGAACGTTTTGCGACGGCGCTTGTATTGAGAGTTTCTAACAACTGCGCCCCTAGGATTCTTGCCAACTCAACGGGTACAGCATTACCTATTTGGCGCATCGCCTCGCCCCAAGCACCCTTGATGACAAAATCATCTGGAAAGGTTTGAATTCGCTTAGCCTCGAAAACGGTGAAGTAGCGGATACTTCCGTCTGCAAATCGCATCATATTTTCTCCACCAGGAACGCCGTGTCCTCCTGCTTTGATTGTTTTTGATGGCCAATCGAAGTCGCTGCCTGTGTGTCCAGGATAGCTTCTTGCTCCGGGCTTGAATACATGGTCAGAAATACTGTGTTGATCTGACGGGGACGGAGTATCTTTGAGAGCATCTCGAATCGTCTTCCATGCCAAATGAGTTGGCTCGAAAAATCCGTACTTTTCTTTTAGTTTAGATACTCGCTCTGCAACCGCAAGAGTCTCGTCGGAAGTGAGTGTTTGTGGCGCGGCATCATGCTTTTTCCAATAGTCTCTAGTGACATACTGATCCCAAAGTAATCGATCTTCTGAGTGTGTAGCCTGCGGGAACGACCAGCTTTTGCCTACATCGGCTCTGATGCCAACGATGACGACCCGCTCGCGGGTTTGAGGGATGCCATAGTCAGCTGCATTGATTAACTTGAACTGCACATCGTAGCGAATACCCACGTAGGGCAGAGATTTCACTTTGCGCAGTTGCGCGAGGTGCTGCTGCCAGTCGATATTTGGCGCAGCTAAAAATCCCGGATAAGTTAGGCGCAAGATGATGTAATCGAAATAGTCAGAAAACGTTGGACGTAACAGGCCTTTGACATTCTCGAATACAAACGCTTGAGGAGTTAGTTGCTCTATTGCCCGAATGGCATAGGGGAACATGTCTCTGCCGTCTTGATGTGCTTGATGCTTACCGCCTAGAGAAAACGGTTGACAGGGGGGGCCGCCTGCTACAACGTCAACGGAATTGATACTATCAAGATCGAAGTCTTTAATGTCTCCAAAAAAAACCTTATCAGCTTCAAAATTCTCAGCGAGCGACAAACAAGCGTGCTTATTGAATTCCACAAATGCGGCGTGCTCAAAGCCCGCCTGTTCTAAACCTTTGGCTAGACCACCTGCCCCAGAAAAAATTTCTAATGAGCGCATCATCTATCCCAAAGCGCTCAGATGATTTTCAATACTGCGCAATATCGCTACCTTGCTCTTAGACTTTCCATTGCACTTTTCTGCCCATGCGCGGCCTTTATGAATTGCATCCCAATCTGACTTGGCTTGCTCATACCTTCCTCTGCCGGGATTATGATTACCAAAGCCATCAACAGCAGTATTCCAAAGAGGGCGATTGAGTTTGATCAACGCTGCTTCGACAGTGCTGATCATGTCAGAGCTGTCCTGTTCAAAAATCACAAAGCGGCATGAGAAATCATCAATCGATAAGCTCGCACCCGCTGAAATGCTGCGGCTATGCTCTTTCAGCCTACTGAATAGCTCTTTAGATTGAGTTGTTTCGGTGTCCGACTGGCGAGCTTGTCGCCAGCCTTTGGGGACTGCTTTTCCAACATAAATTGGAAATCCGTAAGAAAGTCGATTTAACTCGGCATAGCGCTTGTAAAGCTGGTTTTGACCTGTGTAGTACAGCGCATAAACACCAGTGTCCGAAAATATTTCTGGCGGGGGCAAAGTGTGAACAGGTGTGCCATTGAAGAAGCGAACTGCATCTTTGACCAACTCCGCGAAGGCATCGCTGGTGTAAACGTGCTTATTGCGATCAAATGCTACGGACTTCATGAGGCTGTACGGTTTGGGTATGTTCTGATCATTTATTTTCCCACGTTATGCGAGAAAAATTGTTGGTAAACGCAGCTCGCTCTCGCAGCACATCGCCTACCGTGATGCATTGCTGCCTCACAGATTCGTTTTTCTGGCCTTTGTAGGTAAGCATGAAGTTGCGGTAGGCGTTGCTTTGATAAGGATCGCTGATGATGTAGCCGACTCGTTCGCGGCAGGAGTTTGCACCTGCGCTGCAGTCTTTCAAAGTCGCGCCGTAGATCACGCGGCCATCTCGGGTGAGACCGGGGAAGGCGCTGGCTTGTAGCTCAAAGCTTTGGCCTGTGGCGCGGCCTTCTAGCTCGGAAGGGGCAATGTTGAAGGGTGTTTGTAGCTCGCGGCTGTACCAGAAGGCTTGCGCGTTGTATTCCCAAGCGATGTTGGCCTCTTTGCCGCTTTGCGCAAAACCGAAGATGGCTTTACCGCTGGCGAAATCGAAACTTTGCTTGGCCTCGCAGCCCTTGCCATCTGGCCCAAAGCCAAAGATGCGCATGGTTTGTTTGCCTTGGATAGGCGTTTGCGGGAGCGCTGCGAATTCCGTGCCATCGACGCTGATCATGGGCAGCGCGTAGAGCGAGCCATCGAGGCGCACGCGCTCGCGGCAGTGGAAAGTTACGCCACTGTCGGAAGTGATTCGATGGCGCTGCGTATCGACTTCGATCGTGCGCGTGGCAAGCGCGCCTTCGCCCTGCGTTTGCGAATCGCCACTCGCATTCGGCCACGAGAGCGAGCGGATACGGATGTGGCCGGGTTTGCTTGATGGCAATTCAGAGGCGGCAGCGTAGAAGCCATCCATGCCACCACGAAATACGGGATTGATGGAATTTTGAGGAGGATTTGCTCCACTCCCGGCATATTCACTGCGCACAATGCTCTCAAAAGTATAGTGATCACCATTCGTATCGACCAGATAGCGCCAACTGCCTTGCACAGGGAAGGCTTCGTTTTTAAGAGGTGTGGGAATGGCGCGAACGATTTTTCCATCGGCGCTTAACTCAATCAAACTCACTTCGCCGAGCCTGCTGCCGGAGAAACTGCGCAGCACAAAGCGCCCATCGGGGCTCACGCGCTCGTATGCGCCAAGGGCTACAGTCGTTTTGCCATACGCATCGGTTTGCGTACCGGCGATGCTTTGCGGCAACTCGGCGAATTGGTTGGCGGGGATGCAGGCGTTTAAGTCTGTAGCACTGTTTGCAAGGCGATTTTGGCCAATAGCCGGCAAGAATACTACGCTGAATGCTATCGAAATAATAGTACGTGCTGCGGGCTTCATGGCTGCTGCAAACGCTGTGCAATGCTGCTGAGCCACGCTGTTGCAGGCATCGCGCCAATAATCGGGTGGCGATGCACGCCCTGCGCGGTGACGATGAAGGCGGTAGGGAAGTGACGCAGAGCTTGGTTGCTCAGTAGCGCTGTAGAGCATAGCGGCACGCTGGTGTTCGCAATCGGGAAGAATGGTGGCGTGGCGAGGTCTTGCTCATCGAGATTGATCTTGAATTCATACGGCTCTGGTAAGCGCGAGCTTTTGAAGGTGGACAACTCTTTTTCTGCAACGCGCCAATCAGACACCACAAAAAAATCCAAACCATTGGCCGCCGCAGCGCGTGCGGCCACGGCCATTTGCTGCACCGAATACACCAAGCGTGGCGACCACACATACACTAGCGCACCACGCTGAGATTGCGTCTGAATGGCGTTCAGCTTTTCATCATCAAAACACTCTTCAGCCGGCATAGAATATGCGCAGAATGCTCCTAAAAAAAGAGCAATGAAGATTAAGCTGCAGCGCGCGAAGTGTGCCATCCGAGCATCTCCAACAACTGCGCCGGGTGATCAAGCACCGCATCAGCGCCCCAAGATTCCACCGCATGCTCGCCCATATAGCCCCAGCAAGCGGCGACTGTGAACATGCCTGCTGCGCGGCCTGATTCAATATCGCGCTTATCGTCGCCCACATACCAGCACCGCGCGGGGTCAACACCCGCCGCGCGCGCCGCTGCGAGCACGGGCTCGGGGTGTGGTTTGGTATGCGCCGTGGTGTCGCCGCTGACCACGGCAGCCGCGCCAACGAGCAAAGGCATTTGCGCCACCAGCGGATTCGTGAAGCGCTTGGATTTGTTGGTGACGATGCCCCAAGTCATGCTGTGCTTGCGAATCGCGCTGAGCAAATCGCTCACGCCATCGAATGCAAAAGTGCGCTCTGTGAGGCTGCGCTCATAGTTCACATAAAACTCTTCGCGCAGCGCCTCGTATTCCGCATGCTCGGGCATCATTTCAAAAGCGATACGCAGCATGCCGCGTGCGCCTGCGCCAGCCAAGGGGCGGTAGCGCTCATATGCAATGGAAGGCAGGCCGCGATCGGTGCGCAGTTTGTCGGCAGCGGCGGCCAGATCAGGGGCGCTGTCAATGAGTGTGCCGTCGAGGTCAAAGAAAATCGCTGCGGGGATGGTTGGAGATGGCATTTTTGAAGTGTTTTAAGCAGATAGCCGGCATGGAATATACGCAGAATGCTATGAATTTAATAGTACTTTATGCACCGCGTTGCGTAGCGATCATGTAGTTCACACTCGTGTCTTGGCTGTGCCAGTAGCGCCCCGTGATCGGGTTGTGCTCCAAGCCGCGCATTTCAATCTCTTGCAAATCCGCCTCGCGTGCATAGCGCGCCAGCTCGCTCGGGCGGATGAATTTGGCGTAATCATGTGTGCCGCGCGGCAGCATGTTAAGCAAATACTCTGCACCCACCACCGCGAGCAGCCACGCTTTAGGATTGCGATTGATCGTAGAGAAAAACACCCAGCCACCGGGTTTGACCAACTGAGAGCAAGCACGCACGATGGAAGATGGATCGGGCACATGCTCCAGCATTTCCATGCAAGTGACCACATCGTATTGCGCGGGCTGCTCGACGGCCAAATCTTCAGCGCTCACCTCGCGATAGCTCACACCTTGCGTCTCAGCCTCCAGCGCATGCAGCTGCGCCACTTTGAGCGCCTTGCCAGCCAAATCAATGCCCAGCACCTGCGCGCCTTTTCTTGCCATCGAGTCAGCCAAAATCCCGCCGCCGCAGCCCACATCGAGTACTTGCTTACCTTTAAGCGGTGTGAGTTGATCAATCCAATCCAAGCGTAGCGGATTGATCGCATGCAAGGGTTTGAACTCGCCGGTGGTATCCCACCAGCGGTGCGCCAGAGCGGAGAATTTGGCCAGTTCGGCGGGATCGGCATTGGGCTCGTGGGTTGCTTGGGCTGTCATAACTTAGATTGTGGCGCAGTTCTTTGGTATTTGTGTGCTGAAGGATTCGCTTTGGTGAGGGCGGCTGCGATGCAAGGGGGCGCTGCGCCCCGCTCATACTGTCGCTCGCGAATTAGGCCGCACTTGCGGCCTGTATTTGACGATACGCTGCGCGCCACAAATCGCGGGTCGCAGTGCCCCCTTACATCGCGGCCTGTTGGCTACTCTGAAGATCTCAGTGCGAACTCGGTGGCGGCATAAGTGATTGGTAGCACTCGCAAATCGAACACATCTCAGCATGCGCTCGGTGACGGCAGTTGAACTCTATTCCCGGCCTGCGTGAGACCTCTGCGCTCGGGCGATTTCTTGCCGCGCAGCGTCAGAAAACGCAGGTGCGTTTTCGTTCGTCAATACTCCGGCAAGTGCCGCAAGCTCGCGAGCAGCATCATGAGCCCGAGCGCAGAGGTCTCACGCAGGCCACAAGCGTGCCAACGGACTCAAGCTGGCATAAAAAAACCGCCCGAAGGCGGTTTTTTCTGAGGTAATCCGAAGATTACTTGTTAGCACGAGTACCGACCACTTCGATTTCAACGCGGCGGTTTTTCGCTTTGCCTTCTTTGGTCTTGTTGTCAGCAACTGGCTGCTTCTCGCCTTTGCCTTCGGTGTATACGCGGTTTTTCTCGATGCCTTTGGACACGAGATAAGCCTTCACAGCTTCAGCACGAGCAACCGAGAGCTTCTGGTTGGCTGCATCGCCACCATCACTGTCGGTGTGGCCCACGCCAATGATCACTTCGAGGTTGATGTCTTTGATCTTGCCGACCAGATCATCCATCTTGGCTTTGCCTTCTGGCTTGACCACAGACTTGTTCACGTCAAAGAATGCATCAGCAGCGTAGGTCACTTTGGTGGCGGCTGGAGGTGCTGGAGGTGCTGGTGGGCGGGGAGCAGCAGCTGGAGCAGCAGCAGCTGGAGCTGGAGCTGGAGCTGCGCGTGGAGCCACTGCTGCGGGTGCTGGAGCAGCAGCACGTGGAGCGACTGGAGCAATCGCGCCATCGCAACCGCGAGCGGCGGTTGCAGGAGTCCAAGCGGCATCGCGCCAGCACAGTGTGCCGTCGCCGTTTTTCCACTGCAGATTGCCGTGACCAGAGCGCCAGTTGTCAGAGGCGGCGGAAGAGCCAGCAGCCAGAGCAGAGCCAGCCAGAGCGACGGTTGCAAACAACGCGGCGACTTGATTCAGTTTTTTCATATTCATCCTCAAAATTGATACTACAGCTAGGCTAGCTGCTCGAAGCGAGTCGATTTATATTAACTCGTCGGATGATTGTGCCACAGACACAAGCCCTGTCCAATCCTTGTGTGCTTACATCTTGGCGGAGGTTGAAAATGTTGCAATTGAGCGACACTTCCGGGCTTTGACTGTATCGACGACAGCCTGCCGTCAGGCGAGAAGCGGTTTTTAGGCCGCCCTAAAGCGGGCTAAAATCGTTGGTTTTGAGCGACAGCTGATTGCTCAGAAGAACCACAAGAATTCACTGTAGTAGGCTCGCGCACGACATGACCCCATTCGCCAAAGAAACCCTGCCGATCAGCCTAGAAGAGGAAATGCGCCGCAGCTACCTGGATTACGCCATGAGCGTGATCGTGGGCCGCGCGCTGCCAGATGCGCGCGACGGTTTGAAGCCCGTGCATCGCCGTGTGCTCTATGGCATGCACGAGCAAAACAACGATTACAACCGCCCTTATCGTAAGAGCGCGCGTATCGTCGGTGATGTGATGGGTAAATACCACCCGCACGGCGACAGCGCCATTTACGACACCATCGTGCGCATGGCCCAGCCCTTCTCGCTGCGCCACATGCTGGTAGATGGCCAAGGCAACTTCGGCAGTGTGGACGGCGACAACCCCGCCGCCATGCGCTACACCGAAATTCGCTTGGCAAAAATTGCCCACGAATTGCTGGCGGATATCGACAAAGAAACCGTCGATTTCGGCCCCAACTATGACGGCTCAGAAAAAGAGCCCTTGGTGCTGCCCGCGCGCTTTCCGAATTTGCTGGTCAATGGCTCCACCGGCATCGCCGTGGGCATGGCCACCAATATCCCGCCGCACAACTTGAATGAAGTGATCGATGCCTGCTTGCATCTGCTGAAAAATCCAGAAGCCAGCATTGACGAGCTGATGGAAATCGTGCCCGCGCCCGATTTCCCCACAGGCGGCATCATTTACGGCACCACTGGCGTGAAAGAAGCCTTCCGCACCGGCCGTGGCCGTGTGGTGATGCGCGCCAAAGTGCATTTTGAAGACATCGACAAAGGCCAGCGCCAAGCCATCATCGTGGATGAGCTGCCCTACCAGGTCAACAAGAAAACTCTGCAAGAGCGCATTGCCGAACTCGTGCATGAGAAAAAGCTAGAAGGTATCTCGCACATTCAAGACGAGTCCGACAAATCGGGCATGCGCTTGGTGATTGAACTCAAGCGCGGCGAAGTGCCCGAAGTGGTGCTGAATAACTTATACAAACTCACGCAATTGCAAGACAGCTTTGGCGTGAACACCGTGGCGCTGATCAATGGCCAGCCCAAGCTGTGCAACCTTAAAACGCTGATCAGCGTGTTCCTCTTGCACCGCCGCGAAGTCATCACGCGCCGCACCGTGTTTGAGCTGCGCAAAGCACGGGACCGGGGGCATTTGCTCGAAGGCTTGGCTGTTGCCTTGGCCAATATTGATGAGTTCATCCGCATCATCCGCAATGCGCCCACACCGCCCGTGGCCAAAGCCGAGTTGATGAGCCGCACCTGGGATTCCAAAACCGTCAAAGATATGCTCACCCGCAGCCGCGCCGATGGCGGCGTGATCAGCGCGGATGACTACCGGCCCGAGACCATGGAGCGCGAGTTTGGCCTGCAAGCAGATGGCCTGTATCGCCTCTCGGAGGTGCAGACCACAGAAATCTTGAACATGCGCTTGCAGCGCTTGACGGGGCTTGAGCAAGACAAGATCGTGGCTGAGTACAAAGAAGTGATGGCAGTAATCGATGACCTGCTGGACATTTTGGCAAAGCCCGAGCGCGTGGGCACAATCATTGGCGACGAGCTGGTGGCGATCAAAAATGAATTTGGCCAAACCAAACTTGGCGCGCGCCGCTCAGAGATCGAGCACAACTCGCAAGATCTCTCCACTGAGGATTTGATCACGCCCACCGACATGGTGGTCACCCTTTCGCACAGCGGCTATATCAAGAGCCAGCCGCTCTCCGAATACCGCGCGCAAAAGCGCGGTGGCCGAGGCAAGCAAGCCACGCAAACCAAAGAAGACGATTGGATTGACCAGCTCTTCATTGCCAACACGCATGATTACTTACTTTGTTTCTCTAACCGAGGTCGCATGTACTGGCTCAAGGTATGGGAAGTACCCGCAGGCTCACGCGGCTCGCGTGGCAGACCCATCGTCAACATGTTCCCTCTACAAGACGGCGAAAAAATTAACGTCGTGCTTGCGCTCACAGGCGAGAACCGCAAATTCCCTGCTGATCATTACGTCTTCATGGCCACGAACTTAGGCACAGTGAAAAAGACGGCGCTTGATGAATTCAACAACCCACGCAAAGGCGGCATCATCGCGGTGGATTTGGACGAAGGCGATGTGCTGGTAGGTGCAGCACTCACCGATGGCAAGCACGATGTGATGCTGTTCTCTGACGGCGGCAAAGCTGTACGCTTTGACGAAAACGATGTGCGCCCCATGGGCCGTCAAGCGCGCGGCGTGCGCGGCATGATGCTCGAAGAGGGGCAAAACGTGATCGCGCTGCTGGTGGCAGAAGACGAGCAGCAAAGCGTCCTGACTGCCACGCAAAACGGCTACGGCAAGCGCACCAACATCTTGGAATACACCCGCCACGGCCGTGGCACCAAAGGCATGATCGCCATCCAGCAATCCGAGCGCAACGGCAAAATCGTTGCCGCCACTTTGGTGCATGCCGACGACGAAATCATGATGATCACCGACAAAGGCGTTCTGGTCAGAACGCGGGTCTCAGAAATCCGCGAGCTGGGCCGCGCCACCCAAGGCGTGACCTTGATCGCGCTGGATGACGGCAGCAAGCTCAGTGGCTTACAGCGTATTGTGGAAAATGATGCAGCGGTGGATGCGGCAGATGATGTCATCAGTGGTGATCTGCAAGAGCCACCCAGCGACGCTTAAAATCACTCATATTTCAATAGCACTCCACGCAGTATTTATCTCGGCAAGAGCCTCAAATGTCCACTAAAACCTTAGATCAATTGCGTACTGAGATTGATGCCGTTGACCGGGAGTTGTTGGTCGCTTTGAACAAGCGCGCTTTGCTCGCAGGCGAAGTGGGTGAGATCAAGCGCGTGGAAGGCTCGGCGGTATATCGGCCTGAGCGTGAGGCGCAGGTGATTGCGGGTTTGCAGCAAGCCAATGGTGGGCCATTGAAGGCGGAGAGCATCAGCCATATTTGGCGCGAAGTCATGTCTGCCTGCCGCAGCTTGGAAGCTGCGCAACGCGTGGCGGTGCTCGGGCCTGCGGGCACGTTTTGCGAGCAAGCCGCGTTGGAGTTTTTTGGCTCGTCGGTTGAATTGATTTACTGCGCAAATTTCGATCAGGTGTTTCAAGCAACGGCAGCAGGCTCAGCGCAGTTTGGCGTGGTGGGCGTAGAAAATTCCACCGAAGGGCCCGTGACGCGCAGCTTGGATCTGCTGCTGCATACGCCAGCTAGCATCATCGGTGAGGTGAGCCTCATGGTGCGCCACCATCTGCTGCGCAAATCGCAAAGCTTGGGTGGCATTGAAGTGGTGGCCGCGCATCCTCAGGCACTTGCGCAATGCCAAGAATGGCTGACCAAGCATCTGCCGCATGCAGAGCGCAAGCCAGTTTCTAGCAACGCAGAGGGTGCGCGCCTGGCCTCTGAAAATCCCAATTGGGCGGGGCTCTCAGGCGAACGATCGGCGAGTCTTTTTGGCTTGCACATTGCCGCACACGCGATTCAAGACGATGCCTACAACCGCACCCGCTTTTGTATCATCGCGCTGCCCGAGACGATTGCACAGCCGCAGCCCAGCGGCAAAGATTGCACCAGCTTGATCGTCTCCGTGCCGAACAAACCCGGTGCAGTGCATGATTTGCTCGTGCCACTCAAAAAGCATGGCGTATCGATGACGCGCTTTGAATCGCGCCCCGCACGCACGGGCCAGTGGGAATACTATTTCTACATCGACCTGCAAGGCCATGCGCAGGAGGCTCATGTGGCGGCTGCCTTGGCCGAATTGCGTACACTGTGCGCATATTTCAAACTGCTCGGCTCCTACCCGACCAGCGCTTAAATTTCAAGAAAAAGAACATGTTTGACCAACTCGGATTGATCGGTTGTGGCCTCATGGGAGGCTCGTTTGCTCTGGCCATGAAAAAAGCGGGCTTGGTCAAGCGCGTGGTGGGTTATAGCAAATCACCCTCGACCACGCAGCGCGCTCTGAAAATGGGCGTGATCGATGTGGAAGCGCCTTCAGCCTTGCTGGCTGCTTCGGGCGCAGATTTGGTGCTGATTGCCGTGCCTGTGGCCGCCACAGAAGCCACGCTCAAAAGCATCAAGCACATCCTCACCCCCGATGTGCTGCTCATGGATGTGGGTTCGACCAAGCGCAATGTGGTGGATGCGGCGCGGCGCGTGCTCAAAGATCAGGTGGGAATTTTCGTGGCGGCGCACCCGATTGCCGGCAAGGAAGTCTCTGGCGTTGAGCATGCCGATGTGAACCTTTATCTGAACAAACAAGTCATCATCACGCCGATTGAGCGCACGCAAACTGTGCAACTCAGCAAGGCTACAGCGCTGTGGGAAGCGCTGGGCTGCCAAGTGCTCAAAATGTCGCCCGAGGCGCATGATTCGGCCTATGCGGCCGTGAGTCATTTGCCGCATTTGATTGCGTTTGCCATGATGAATGCCATCACCGATCAACCCAATGGCCGTGAGTATTTGAGCTTGGCTGGCATGGGTTTCCGAGATTTCACGCGCATTGCCGCAAGCGACTCCAAGCTCTGGACCGATGTGCTCATGGCCAACAAGCAAGAGCTTCTCGCCCAATCGCGCCAATTCCAAAAAGCGCTGCAAGCGCTTGAGCGCTTGATGACGGCTGAGCAAACCGACCAACTCGAGCACGAGATTGACCGCGCCAGCCTAACCCGCGCGCAGTGGAAGATGACCACGCGCAAGTAACGCGCAGGGTTGCTGACTTTTTAAAACTCACGCGATGTATTCCACGGCATTTCTTGACCTGCCGCCACTGGCCAGCGCCTCAGGCACCGTGCAACTGCCCGGCTCTAAAAGTATTTCTAATCGTGTGCTCTTGCTCGCCGCGCTGTCCAGCGGGCGCACGCTGATTCACGATCTGCTCGACTCGGATGACACGCGCGTGATGCTCGCCGCCTTGGCGCAACTGGGCTGTGGTGTGGAGCGTGCAGTTGGCGGCGTAGCCACTGATGTGGCGATCACGGGGCTGGCTGGGCAAGCGCCGAAAGTTTCTGCGCTGCTATTTTTAGGCAACGCAGGCACAGCCATGCGCCCACTCACGGCGGCCCTGGCCGTACTCGGCGGTGATTTCACGCTCTCAGGCGTTGCGCGCATGCATGAGCGGCCGATTGGCGATTTGGTCGATGCGCTGCGCCAGCTCGGTTGCCAGATTGATTACTCCAGCAATGCAGGCTTCCCGCCACTCAAGATTGGCCAGCCGCAGCTCAAGCTCGATGCGCCGATTGCGGTGCGCGGCGATGTGTCTAGCCAATTCCTCACGGCGCTGTTGCTTGCGCTACCGCTCGTAGCCAAACAAGATGTACACATTGATGTGATTGGCGAATTGATCTCCAAGCCTTACATTGAAATCACGCTCAACTTGCTGGAGAAGTTTGGCATTGCTGTGCAGCGCGATGGATGGAAGCGATTCACCATTTCCAAGGAGTCAAGCTACCAATCACCCGGTGAAATTTGGGTGGAGGCAGATGCTTCATCTGCTAGCTATTTCATAGCACTCGGCGCAATATCCACTCCGGCTAGTGGCCTAAAAGACTCAAAAATACGCAAAGGCATACGCATTGAAGGCTTGAGCGAGCACGCCATCCAAGGCGACATCCGTTTCATCGATGCCGCGCGGCTCATGGGCGCAAAGATCGAGGGTGGCGCAAACCATTTGGATATTTCACGTGGCGCGTGGCCACTCAAAGCCATTGACCTCGATTGCAACCACATCCCCGATGCTGCGATGACGCTCGCTGTGATGGCGCTATATGCCGATGGCACCACCACCTTGCGCAACATCGCCAGTTGGCGCGTGAAAGAAACCGACCGCATTGCCGCCATGGCCACTGAACTGCGCAAACTCGGCGCAACAATCACCGAAGGCCACGATTTCATTGCTATCACACCGCCCGCGCCGCATGAATGGAAATCGGCCAGTATCGAAACCTATGATGACCACCGCGTGGCCATGTGCTTTTCGCTCGCGGCCTTCAACCCAGCGGGTAAAACCATCCGCATTGAAGACCCCAAGTGCGTGGCCAAAACCTTCCCCGACTATTTTGAAACGCTCTTCTCGGTGGCCACGGCAATCCAAGTGCCTGTGATCTGCGTTGATGGGCCCACAGCTTCCGGCAAAGGCACCTTAGCCAGCCGCTTGGCCAGTGCCTTGGGCTACCATTATCTCGATTCCGGCGCACTCTATCGCCTCACCGCCTTGGCTGCTGAGCGCTCTGGTGTTGCTTGGGATGATGAGCAAGCACTCACACTGCTTGCGAGTCGTCTGCCTGTGGAATTCGAAGGCGAAGCTATATTGCTCAGCGGCGATGATGTGTCTGAGGCGATTCGCACAGAACATATTGGCATCGGCGCATCGAAGATTTCCATCTTCCCCGCTGTGCGCGCTGCGCTCACAAAGTTGCAGCACAGCTTTGCCAAGCTGCCTGGCTTGGTGGCCGATGGGCGCGATATGGGCACGGTAATCTTCCCCGCCTCGCCGTTGAAAATCTTCCTTACAGCCTCGAGCGCCAAAAGAGCCGAGCGGCGCTATAAGCAATTGATTTCAAAGGGAATTTCTGCTAAACTTGATCTCCTTCATACGGATTTGGAAGCGCGGGATTTTCGAGATTCATCTCGCAGCTCTGCGCCACTCAAAGCCGCTGAAGATGCTGTGCTCTTGGACAACTCTGAGCTGTCCATCGATCAATCGGTGGATTTTGTTCTCAGCCAATGGCGCAGCAAGTTGGGTGTTTGATTGACACACGCCCAAAATTAGGCCCGCTCAACTCCCTTCGCGCTGCATGCGCATGGTTGCTCGGATTTTTTAACGAACCTTGCCGCTAGTCGGCACACAACCTGCGCCAACTGCTATCAAATTTGAAGCGGCATTCCGTCGCTATTTATTGCATGCGCAACTGGAAACCTCATGTCAGAATCTTTCGCAGCCCTCTTTGAAGAATCGCTCAAGCGCACAGAAATGCGCTCTGGTGAAGTGATCACCGCTGAAGTTATTCGCGTTGA
>JAYVJQ010000037.1:0-9643 GCA_043769055.1 Allobrachymonas sp. | reverse complement strand
CTTGGATGAGAAGAAAAAAGACACGCAAACTTGGCAATACAAAGGCGGCCTGAAAGACTATTTGGAGCAAACGCTCACGCATGACTCGGTGATTCCGCTGTGGGAGGGCGATGGTTTTGCGCAAGACAATGACACCTTTGCCGAAGGCGAGGGCGCAGCTTGGGTGCTGGCCTTCACAGAAGAGGGCGCGCCAGTGCGCGAGAGCTATGTGAATTTGATTCCCACCAGCGCGGGCGGCACGCATGATTCGGGCCTGCGCGATGGTTTGTTCAACGCGGTCAAGAGCTTCATCGATTTGCATTCGCTGCTGCCCAAGGGCGTCAAGCTCATGCCGGAAGATGTGTTTGCGCGAGCTTCGTATGTGCTTTCCGCCAAGGTGCTTGATCCGCAGTTTCAGGGGCAGGTCAAAGAGCGGCTGAATTCTCGAGATGCGGTGCGGCTGGTGAGCAGCTTCGTGCGCCCGGCGATGGAGCTGTGGCTGAACCAGCATGTGGACTATGGCAAGAAGCTTGCTGAGTTGGCCATCAAAGCGGCTCAGAGCCGGCAAAAGGCGGGGCAAAAGGTCGAAAAGCGCAAGGGCTCAGGCGTGGCAGTGCTCCCAGGCAAGCTCACCGATTGCGAGAGCAAAGATTTGGCTCACAACGAGGTGTTTTTGGTGGAGGGCGATTCTGCGGGTGGCTCAGCCAAGATGGGGCGCAACAAAGAATCGCAGGCAATTTTGCCTTTGCGCGGCAAGGTGCTGAATACGTGGGAGGTGGAGCGTGATCGCTTGTTTGCCAACACTGAGATTCACGATATATCTGTAGCCATTGGCGTTGATCCGCATGGGCCTGATGACTCACCTGATTTGAGCGGCTTGCGCTATGGCAAGGTGTGCATCTTGAGCGATGCGGATGTGGATGGCTCGCACATTCAAGTGCTGCTGCTGACGCTGTTTTTCAAGCATTTCCCCAAGCTCATTGAATCGGGGAATTTATACGTCGCGCGCCCGCCGCTCTTCCGTGTGGACACGCCCGCGCGCGGCAAAAAGCCTGCGGGCAAGGTCTATGCGCTGGACGAAGGCGAGTTAACGGCAATTCTCGACAAGCTGCGCAAAGAAGGCGTAGCCGAGGGCAAATGGACGATCAGCCGCTTCAAGGGCTTGGGCGAGATGAACGCCGAGCAACTCTGGGAAACCACCCTCAACCCCGACACCCGCCGCCTCCTGCCCGTGCAATACGGCCACATCGACGCCCTGCAAACCGCAGTCAGCTTCAACCAGCTCATGGGCAAAGGCGAAGCCGCTGCGCGGCGCGAGCTGATGGAGTTGCATGGAGATGAGGTGGAGGTGGATGTGTGATGGCTAGCTTGGCCAAACCTGCTCAGGGCTACGATGGTCTGCTCGGGCAAATCTCCGCCACTTTGCTCTCTGGGCAGGGTCGTGCTGTGCAGGCGGTCAATGCACAGTTGATCGATACTTACTGGAAGATTGGGCAACATAGTGTTGAATTTGAGCAAGGCGGACATCAACGTGCCGAGTACGGTGCAGGGTTGATTGATAAGCTCGCCCAAGATCTTAGTTTGCGTCATGGGAAAGGCTTTAAACGCACCAATTTGGTGTACATGCGGCTTTTTTATCTCCGTTTTCCAATAAGTCAGACGCTGTCTGACTTATTGAGCTGGTCTCATTACGTTGAGATCGTCAAGATTGAAGACGATTTGGAGCGTGGCTTTTACTTGCAGCAAACCTTAGCGGAGCGATGGTCAGTCCGTGAATTGGTGAGGCAGAAAGCTTCTTCCCTTTTTCTAAGGTTGGCAGCAAGTAAGGATAAACAAGGAATCCAGAAATTAGCGGCACAAGGCCAACTCATCGAGCTGCCCAGCGATTTGCTCCGCGAGCCTTACGTCTTCGAGTTCCTCAAAATCCCAGAGGCTACGCATATCTCAGAGACGCAGCTAGAAACCGTGCTCTGCGATCACTTGCAAAGCTTCATGCTGGAGTTGGGTAAAGGCTTCACTTTTGTGGGGCGGCAGTATCGCATTACCTTGGATAACACGCATTACAAAGTCGATCTAGTTTTCTACCACCGCATCTTGCGCTGCTTCGTATTGATTGATTTGAAGCTAGGCGATGTGCAGCATCACGACATTGGTCAGATGAATATGTATTTGGGCTATTTCGCCAAAGAAGAAAATATTGAAGGCGACAACCCGCCCATTGGCATTATTTTGAGCCGCAACAAAGATGAGTTGCTGGTGGAATACACCACCTACAACATGAACAGCCAGCTCTTTGTGCAAAAGTATCAGCTCTACTTGCCAGATCGCGAGAGTTTGAGGCGTGAGATGGAGTTGGGCATTCGGCAGGCGGGGGAGTGAATATGCGAACGAACATGACGACGATTGCTTATCACTCGTTGAAGGTAATTAAATGATAGGTCAAGCGCTGAAAACCGTTCCCGTTGATTTGCTGACTTCGCTTCGCGCGCTCATCGAGCAATCGCGCCAGCAGGTACTGCGGGCGGTGGACAGCGTGCAGGTACAGACCTGCTGGCATATTGGGCGACATATTGTGGAGTTTGAGCAGCAAGGGCATGACCGCGCAGCTTATGGCTCGCGCTTGCTTCCCGATTTGGCCAGTCGCCTCACTTTAGATTTTGGAAAAGGCTTTGATGAGCGCAATTTGCGCCATATGCGTGCCTTTTATCAAGCTTTTCCAATTTGGGGCGCAGTGCGTACCGAATTGAGCTGGACGCATTATCGTCTGCTGCTACGTGTCCAAAGCGAGCAGGCGCGCAAGTGGTACGTGGGCGAGGCCATTACACAAAACTGGAGTTCAAGAGCCTTAGATCGGCAAATTGGCTCTATGTACTACGACAGATTGCTGCTAAGTCAAGACAAGCAGGCCGTGAGCGATGAGGCGGCCAGCGTGACGCAAAACCTGTCGCCTGCCCGAGCATTTGTTCGCGATCCAGTGATATTGGAGTTCTTGGGTTTGCCGGGCAGCGGCAAATTACTGGAAGCCTCGCTAGAGCAGTCTTTGATGGACAAGCTGCAAGCCTTCTTGCTAGAACTAGGCAAAGGCTTTGCCTTCGTAGCGAGGCAGCAGCGCATCAGCACCGAGAGCAAAGATTTTTATGTTGATCTGGTGTTTTATAACTACCTACTGAAATGCTTCGTGTTGATTGACCTGAAGACCACAGAACTAACCCATCAAGACATCGGTCAGATGGATATGTATGTGCGCATGTATGATGATTTAAGGCGCGGCGAGGGCGATAACCCCACGGTGGGTATCTTGCTGTGTGAATCCAAAGATCACTCCGTGGTGCGCTATTCGGTGCTCAATGGCAGCGAGCAGCTCTTTGCCAGCCGCTACAAACTGGTGCTGCCATCTGAGGAGGAGTTGCAAGCCGAAATGGATAGGGAGCGGGAGCAATTGAGCTTTCAGCAGCGCTTGAATAAGGGGGATCATGCATGACTACCTGCATGATCAGGAAGCTAGCTAGGTGGTTGCGTGAGTAGTTTGAAGCGTGTGCTGAGTGTCTCAATGCTATGCCTGATTTTTCTAGCTTTGATGGGGATCGTTGTGGGCTTTGTTCGCGTGCGATACATGTGGGTTGCATTGAGCGAAATTGTTTTGTTGCTAACGCTATTCGTCACGTATTGGCTGAATATTCATGCATGGAGTACTCATTCGATAAGCGCTGAGACGAAACAGTTAAGCACTAGAGAAACCAAAGTTTTGCCGCGTTGGTTGAAGCTAATCGCGAGTATTGGATTTTCCTTTCTGCTTGGTATAGGCATGATTTTTTTGGCAGATTATTTGTGGTGGGATGAGGAATACTTCATATCAATTGCGGTTGCATTGATTGCTTTGATGGCAATTTATGCAGCGTCAAATTGGCTATCATGGTTTGCGGTGCTTTTGCGGTGTGGTTATATGATTCGTATGAATAAGTATGGTTTTCAATACGCAGGTTGGGCCATGATTCCTTGGTCATATATTCAAGTGGCGAGAACTCGCACCGAAGTCGTTGATGAATCTAAGAACACATTTTTCAGTATTACTCTTAAGCCGATAGATTTTGACGCAGTACTGCCCCCGCTTTGGATTCGATGGTCGAATTGGGTACTAATTCAGTTTCGTTCGACGAATCGAGAGCTACGAATACCCATTACATTTGTCAAAAAGCACACAGCCTCGCTAGATCACTCAGCGAAACGCTGGATGAATAAGGCCAAAGCATGACCCCCCGCATTCGCCTCCGCCCCACACTCGCCAGCGACATCACCTTTGTGTTGTCGCTGGAGCAAGACGAGTTGAATTTGCCTTTCATCACGCCTTGGGAGCGCACGCAGCATGAGGCTTCGATTCGGTTTCCGGATATGCGGCATTTCATCGTGGAAGGCGGGCAGGCGCTAGAGCCGGTGGGGTTTTTGATATTGATTGGTTGCAGGAATCCGCATCAGTCGATTGAATTGAAGCGCATGGTGATTGCGAGCAAAGGGCAGGGCTTGGGGCGGGCGGCGCTGCGGGTGGCTAAGAGGGTGGCGTTTGATGATCTCGGGGCGCATCGCTTTTGGCTGGATGTGAAATCGCGCAATCTGCGAGCCAAGGCTTTGTATGAAACGGAAGGCTTCGTGCTGGAGGGCACGCTGCGCGAGGCGGTGCGGGTGCAGCCGCGAGCGAGCAGCATGCCGGCGGGGCGCGATTCGCAGGCTGGGGCTGATTTTGATTCGCTGCATGTGCTCTCGATGCTCAAGGCAGAGTTTGATGCGCGGCGTGCGCAGGGTATGGAGCTGGTGGCTTAATTTATGAACGAAATAAGCCATTACCCGACATATACACTGCGCAGTGTGCTATCAAATATGAAGCATTGGATCTGCGCAATCGTCTTGCTTGCCATCTGGCCATTGGCAGCTCAGGCCGATGTGTGGGGCTATATCGATGCCAAAGGCGTGGCGCATTTTGCAGCGGAGAAGCTGGATGATCGCTATGAATTGTTCTTCAAAGGCAATACGGGGTTTGACACGAAAGATGGTGTGAACTCATCCGCCAGCCAAGTAGCCGAGCCTGAGACACCGCGCAGTGTGGGCCTGCCGGCTGGTAAATCTAAGCTGATTGCGTTTTTTGAAGTTTCGCCCAATTTCAAAGCAGTGCGTCATCACATGCGCGAGTCTGCGCAGGCCTACAACATTGATTTTGAATTGCTGCAAGCCTTGATTGCCACCGAGAGCGGCTTTGATGCAAATGCGGTGTCGCCCAAAGGAGCCGTGGGCCTCATGCAGCTCATGCCGCCCACAGCGCAGCGCTATGGTGTGAGCGGTGATGCGAAAACGCCGATTGAGAAGAAGCTTACCGACCCGAAGACGAATATCAAAGCTGGCAGCCGCTATTTGCGTGATTTGATCAACCTGTTTCCCGGGCGGCTCGATTTGGCGCTGGCCGCTTACAACGCAGGCGAAGGCGCGGTGCAGCGCTATGGCAACAAGATTCCGCCATTCAAAGAGACGCAAAATTATGTGGTGACGGTGATGCAAATTTATCGTCAGCTCAAGCCGCCTGCGGCACTCGCGGCCAAGCCAGCCAACCCGCAAACGCCCAACCGCGTGCGCATGGAATTACCTAATGCAGCCCCGAACACAGCCCCCGGCCAAATCATGGGGCGCGGCAACATGGTGCCGCCGCTGGCAGGAATGCCCACACCCGCCGCAGAATCACCGAAATAAATTAAGTTTTGAAGCAAAACAATGACCGATCAAACCACTCTCGATCTCGACTCGGACGATAACAACGGCAGCGACAAATCCATGCCCAGCGGCGAAAGCGCTGATGGCCTGAACCTGGCGCAATACGCACAGCGTGCTTACCTTGAATATGCGCTCAGTGTGGTCAAGGGCCGCGCGCTGCCCGATGTCTGCGATGGGCAAAAGCCCGTGCAGCGGCGCATCATATATTCCATGCACCGCATGGGCCTGTCGTTTGGCGGCAGCAATGGCGTGAATGGCGCCAAGCCTGTGAAGAGCGCTCGCGTGGTGGGCGATGTGCTGGGCAAGTATCACCCGCATGGCGACAGCGCAGCGTATGACGCGATGGTGCGCATGGCGCAAAATTTTTCGCAGCGCTACCCGCTGATTGATGGCCAAGGCAATTTCGGCTCACGCGATGGCGACAGTGCTGCTGCCATGCGCTACACCGAGGCTAGGCTTGCAAAAATCACGACCTTGCTCACCGATGAGATCGACATGGGCACAGTCGATTTCATCCCGAACTACGATGGCTCCGAGCAAGAGCCGCGTCTGCTGCCCGCGCGCCTACCCTTTGATTTGCTCAATGGCGCGAGTGGCATTGCCGTGGGCTTGGCCACTGAAATTCCGAGCCACAATTTGCACGAGATAGCGCAAGCCACGGTAGCCCTCATCAAGAGCTCGAAGCTCAGCGATGAAGAAATCTTTGCGATGATCCCCGGCCCGGATTTCGCCAATGGCGGCCAAATCATCAGCCCCGCTTCAGATATTGCCGAGGCTTACCGCTCCGGGCGCGGTAGCCTCAAGGTGCGCGCGCGTTGGAAGATTGAGGAGCTGGCGCGTGGTCAGTGGCAACTTGTTGTCACAGAGCTGCCGCAAGGCGTGAGCACGGCCAAGGTGCTCGAAGAGGTGGAAGAAATCACCAATCCCAAAGTCAAAACTGGCAAGAAGGCTTTAAGCCAAGAGCAAATCCAGCTCAAAGCCAGCATGCTCGCGCTGCTGGATGCCGCGCGCGATGAGAGCAGCAAAGATGCCGCCGTGCGCCTCGTGTTTGAGCCCAAGACCAGCAAGACCCTGCAACAAGAATTGATCACCGCGCTGCTAGCGCACACGAGCCTAGAAAGCTCCTGCTCAATCAACCTCACTGCGATTGGGCTGGATGGAATCCCCAAACAAAAGAACCTGCGCGAAATGCTCAGCGAGTGGATCGAGTTTCGCGCCACCACGATTGAGCGGCGCTCGCGGCATCGCCTGGGCAAAGTGCTGGAGCGCATCCATATTCTGGAAGGCCGTCAAATCGTTTTGCTCAATATTGATGAGGTGATCGCCATCATCCGTCAGAGCGATGAGCCTAAGGCTGCTCTGATTGAGCGCTTCAAGCTGACTGATCGCCAAGCCGAAGACATCTTAGAAATCCGCTTGCGCCAACTTGCGCGCTTGGAAGCGATCAAGATCGAGCAAGAACTCACTGAGCTGCGCACCGAGCAAGGCAAGTTAGAGGAAATCATCGGCTCACCTGCCTCGCTGCGCCGCTTGATGATCAAAGAAATCGAGCAAGATGCCAAAGCTTTCGGCGATCCTGCCAAAGACCCGCGCCGCACGCTGATTCAAGCCGAGAAGAAATCTGTGGTGGAAATCAAAGTGGTGGATGAGCCCGTCACCGTCGTGGTGTCAGACAAAGGCTGGGTGCGTGCCCGCACCGGGCATGGGCACGAGGCGGCCAGCTTCGCTTTCAAATCAGGCGATGGCTTGTACGACACGTTTGAATGCCGCACGGTGGACACCTTGCTGGCCTTTGGTAGTAATGGCCGCGTCTACAGCGTGCCTGTGGCCAGCTTGCCCGGCGCACGCGGCGATGGTCAGCCTGTGACCACACTGATTGAGCTGGAAAGCGGCACGCAGCTCCTGCATTACTTCGCAGGCGCAGCCAATGCGCAAATGTTGTTGTCTTCCAGCGGCGGCTATGGCTTCATCGCCAGCGTGGAGCACATGATCTCGCGCCAGAAGGCTGGCAAAGCGTTCATCACGGTGGGAGCAGACGAGACGGTTTGTAAACCCTCTCCGTTAGAGATTTTGATGAAAAATCAGCCAGTAGCCGTTATGGAATCTGCGCAGAGTGCTATTAAATTAATAGTAGCCTCGCATGTGGCCTGCGCTTCTACAGGTGGCCGTATCCTCACGTTTGAACTCTCCGAACTCAAAGCCATGGCGGGCGGCGGGCGCGGCCTGATGCTGATTGATTTGGATGCGAAAGATGCGCTCGCTGGCGCAGCAGCCTATAGCCGCAGCATCAAAATCTTAGGCATTGGCCGAGGCGGCAAAGAGCGCGAAGAGCAGCTAGAAATCCGCAGCCTCAACAATGCAAGAGCCGCCCGAGCTCGCAAAGGCAAAGCCGCCGATCTGGGTTTCAAGCCCACGGCGGTGATTCGGGTGGAGTAGGGCCGATGCGCTTGGCAAATGTGCTAATGCTTCGGCCTGATGATGTATTAACCGTTCGCCCTGACCCTTCGATACCTCAGGACAGGGCACGCTGCGCATCGAAGGGCTCGCGGGGGCTTCGATACCTCAGCCCGAACGGAAACTTCAGACTTCATCGTGCCGGATCAATAATCATCGTTGCAGCGGTCTTCGCGCTGCCGTTGCAAAGCATCGCTCAAACCGCGCCAAGCAAAAGCACGAGCACAGTTGCCAAAGCAGCTTCCCCGCTCACCAGCCAGTTCAAAGCCTACAAAGTGCTGTTCGGCAAAGACGGCAAAGAAGAACTAGAGCCGGCCAGCAATGCCAGCCCGGGCGATGTGATCGAGTATGTGGCGCTGCACCGCAATGTGTCGCAAAAGCGCTTGCTACAAGTGGATTTTGCGATTCCGATTCCGCATGGCACGACGCTCTGGCAAGGCAGTGTGCAGCCCGAGTCGGGGCGCGAACAGCCGCGTAAAGACAGTGCGCAAAAAATCGTTGGCTCGCAAGTGAGTTGGCGCGTCGAGCGCATCGAGCCCGGTGAAGCAGTGGAGTTCAAACTGCGCGTGAGCATCAATCCTGACCCCAATTTGAAGCCGCAGCCAGCGCCTAATCCGTGGGCCAGCAGGCGCCCAGAGCTGCGCAAAAACTAATTAACGCCGCATCAACACAATCACCAGCGAAGTCGCCAGCATGGCGCAGCCAATGCCGAGGCCATAAACCCAGTTTTGTAGCTTGATATTTTGATGGTGCAGGCGCAGCGCGGCTTCTTTGACGCGCTGGAGCTTGATGATTTGCTGTTTGAGATTCGTGCGCTCGCCGCGCACGGATTCGAGCAGATTGAACAGGCTTTCAATTTGCGCTTTCTGCTCGGGTGGCGCAATCGGCGCTGGGGCGGCGGCGGGCGCGGGCTTGAATTCAGGCCGCTCGATGCGCGCCACACGAACCATGTCGTCAAAACTGCCAGGCGTGGTGCTGCCATAGAGTACGTCGGCGGCGTTTTCACTGTTGAAGCGTGAATCGTCGAGCATGGTGTCCAAGGCTGCAAAAGCCTCGTTGCGGCCGCCGGCATTGTGCTGTTTGGCAATGCTGGGCTCGACCAAACGCACCATGCCCAGGTTGACCAGTTCAATCAGTAAATCACTGACATCACCGAAGCCCTTGAGTGTTTGCGTGTAAAGATTCACTGGTTGCGCGCCGTCAATAGCCAACAGCAACACGCGCAGGCGGCGCGGCATTTGGCGCGGATCGCGCTTGATGATCTCGTTGCCCCGCTCGGTGCGCACCACGACGTAAGTGCCGAGCAACTGCAACTCTGATTTGGTCATTAACGACATAAAAGCACCGGAAAACTAGTAGTAGATTTTGCAGGATGGCAATTGTGTATACAGTACCAAAAAAGTGACGATTTGTAAACTACGAAGGAAGTGTTAACGCCCTAATTTCGAGGAACAAA
>JAYVJQ010000036.1:0-4859 GCA_043769055.1 Allobrachymonas sp. | reverse complement strand
CGTGAGCATCGCTTGGGCCAACGCGAGCGCGCCACCTTGGCCGAGACGGTCTATCGCATTCTGCGCCAGCGCTTGATGCTCGAATTCATGGCGCGCAGTGCGCCGCAGATTTCTGCCAAGGGCGTGGGTTCGCTGCCGCGCCGCTTGAGCTTGCTGGCCTTTGCTGCGCCGCGCGACTATTTAAAAACCAGCGTGCAGCTCCAAGAATGGGAATGGCTGGCCTCCTGCGATGCGCAAATGAAAGCCGGCCAAGGCTTGATGGAGCCGCATCGCCACAACCTGCCTGAATGGATGGCCGTGCGACTGAAAGCGCAGGTGGGCGATCAATTTTGGCCGATGGTGGCCGCGATGAATGAAGGCGCCGCGCTAGATCTTCGGGTCAACACTTACAAGTCAAATCGGGCAGACGCCGGCAAAGAGCTTGCGGCGAGTGCTATTAAAACAGTAGCGACTCCTTACTCACCTTGGGGCTTGCGCATTGCAGGCAAACCTGCTTTAAGCGAGATGCCCGCCTTCAAGCAGGGCTTGATTGAGGTGCAAGACGAAGGCTCGCAACTGCTGGCCTTGCTCACGGGTGCCAAGCGCGGCGAGATGGTGGTGGATTTTTGCGCAGGCGCGGGTGGCAAAACACTGGCTCTCGGCGCAATGATGAAAAACACCGGCCGCTTATATGCATTTGATACCTCGCAAAAACGCTTGGATGGCATGAAGCCACGCTTGGCAAGAAGCGGCCTCTCCAATGTCCATCCCGTGGCCATCGCTCATGAGCGCGATGACCGCATCAAGCGCCTCGCCGGCAAGATCGACCGCGTGCTGGTCGATGCGCCCTGCAGCGGCCTAGGCACCTTGCGCCGCAACCCCGATTTGAAATGGCGACAAAAAGAAAGCGACGTAGCCGAGCTTTCCCAGCTGCAACTGAAAATCCTGCAAAGCTCATCGCGCTTGCTCAAAAGCGGCGGGCGGCTGGTGTATGCCACTTGCAGCTTACTCACCGAGGAGAATGAAGCGATTGCGCAGGCTTTTGCTGCGGCCAATCCCGATTTCGAGGCGCTCGATGCAGGTGAGTTGCTCGCTGGGCAGAAGATTGAAGCGGCTACCACTTTATGCAGCGGGCCAGCTGATGCGCCGGCAAGATATTTGAGACTGTGGCCGCAAGTGCATCAGACGGATGGGTTTTTTGCGGCAGTTTGGCAGAGGAAATAGCTCGGCTGCGATGAGAAGAGAAAAGTCAGGAACACAGAAAGCACAGAAGAAAAACAAAGAAGACACAGAAAAAATACCAAAGCTGATTCTTCTTTTTCGGGTTTTATTTTCTGTGTTTTCTTGGTATTTTTCTGTGTTTTCTGTGTTCCTCTTGCAGTCTACGAACGCAATGAGCCTTGAAGCAGTAGCAACATCTGCGCATCATCCAAATCCGCCATCCCCGCCTCCAGCGCGCGCGCGAAAGTCTCGGCAGCTACCTTACCCAGCGGGTTCATAAAGCCAGCCTCGCCAGCCATCTCGATTGCAAGCTTCGTGTCCTTGGCCAGCAGGCTCATATGCGCGCGCACGGGAGAAAAATCGCCTGCCACAGCGCGACGCATGCGCTCGTTACCGATCCAGCTTTGGCCGCTGGATTGCTCGATCACATCGAGCGTGCGGCTCGCATCCAGCCCCAAGCGCTGGGCGAGTGCTGTGGCTTCTGCAGCGCCCACCAAATTGATCGCGGCCAGCAAATTGTTCACGAGCTTGGTGCGCGCGCCATCGCCGATGCGCGTGCTCACGTGAAAAAGTTTGGAAGACAAATCACGCAGCAGCTGCTCATTCAGTTTGAAAAGATCATCGCTGCAAGTCACCATCAAGCTCATCGTGCCATCCGCCGCACGCGCGGGGCCACCGGACATCGGCGCTTCTATCGTTTGTATGCCCTGCTCTGCCAAGCGTTGCGCAAAGCCTTCCACATCGCTTGGGCTGATCGTGGGGCAGAGCATCACGGTGTGGCCTGGTGCTGCCCAACTGCCCACACCTTGCTTGCCAAACAGCACCTCCTGCGTTTGCAGATGATCTACAACGCAGATGATAGATACTACTGATTTGATAGCATATTGCGCATATTCTATGCCAGCTACAGCCCCATTTTTCTTTAGATATGCCACTTTAGAAGCATCAATATCCTGCACCTGCACCGCATAGCCACGAGAGAGCAGATTCAGCGCCATACCGCCGCCCATATTGCCCACACCGATGATATTGACTGACTTGTGCATAAGCTGCCTCAAGTTTGCATGAGCCGTTTGGATTTCGCAATCGACATCAAAATCCCCAAGCCCAACCCCAGCGTCACCATCGCGGTGCCTCCGTAGCTGATGAAAGGCAGCGGCACGCCCACCACCGGCAAAATGCCGCTGACCATGCCCATGTTGACAAATGAATAGGTAAAGAAAATCGTGGTTACAGCGCCTGCCAGCAGCCGCGAGAACATGGTGGGTGCATCCAGTGCAATCATCAGGCCACGCACAATCAGGAAGGTGTAGGCCACAATCAGCAGCACTGTGCCCACCAGTCCAAATTCTTCCGAGTAGGCCGCAAAAATAAAATCGGTGGTGCGCTCGGGGATGAATTCCAAATGCGTTTGCGTGCCTTGCATAAAGCCTTTGCCAAACACGCCGCCCGAGCCAATGGCGATCATGCCTTGGATGATGTGAAAGCCTTTGCCCAGCGGATCTCGCGTGGGGTCGAGCAAGGTGCACACGCGCTGCCTCTGGTATTCGTGCAACACTTTCCAATCCACATCATCTGCACAGAGCGGATCACCAAACACGACGATCAGCACCAAGCCAATCGCGCCCAAAATCACAGGCGGCGCAATCAATTTCCAAGACAAGCCCGCAAAGAAAATCACTGCTAGCCCGGCAAACAGCACCAAGAGCGCCGTGCCCAAATCAGGCTGCTTGATGATCAGCCCCACCGGCACGGCCAGCAGCACTCCTGCCACCAAAAAATCCAGTGGCCTCAGCTGCCCCTCGCGCTTTTGAAACCACCAAGCTAGCATCAGTGGCAGACCAATCTTCAAAATCTCGCTGGGCTGAATCGTGATGCCTACATTGACCCAGCGCGTTGCGCCCTTCTTGGTGATGCCAAACAGCGCCACGGCAATGAGCAAAGCCACCCCCGCTACATAAATCGGTACCGCAAAGCTCATGATGCGCTGTGGCGAGACCTGCGCCACGATAAATAAAATCGTGCCTGCAATCAGCATATTGCGGCCATGATCGACAAAGCGCGTGCCGTGGTCAAAGCCCGAGGAATACATGGTGAGCATGCCCGCAAACGCCAGCAGCAGCACCGCCAACGAGAGCGGCCCATCAAAGCCCTGGAACAGCGGCAAAACGCGCTGGTACCAACGGGGTTGATCTAAGGCTGTACGCATGGGGATTCAATGATGCCGCTGTGCGGCGATGACTGCCTGAGCTGCCGCGCAGCGTGGCATGACGCGGCTTGCGCCGCATGACGAGCCTGATGGGTACGCAACGCAATCATCATTTTGTCATCCAAGCGTGGCGTAGTCATTTCATCATAGCGCTAGAGTAGCGCGATCCACCGTCCAGTTTTGGCCGCCTTGCGAAGCGATTTTGAGCGCGCCGATTTTGTTGCCCAGCTCACAGCAGCGCTTGAGTTCCCAGCCGCGCTCCATGCCGTAGAGCAGCGCCGCGCGGAAGGCATCGCCGCAGCCGGTGGGGTCAACCACCGCGCTGGCTTTTACGCCGGGCACATGCACCTTCTCACCATTCGTCCAAATCTCGCAGCCTTGGTCGGCCAAAGTGACAATCAAGCCTTTGACCTTTTTGGACAACTCGGCCAAGCTCCAGCCCGTCTTCTCAGTGAGCAACGCGCCTTCGTAATCGTTGACCGTCACGATCTCGGCCATAGAAATCAATTCGCGGTGCTCCTGGCCGTTGAACACGGGTAGCTGCTGACCCGGATCGAATACGAAGGGAATGCCAGCGGCTTTGAACTGGTGCGCATGATCCCACATCGCATCGCGGCCATCGGGGGAGATGATGCCAATGCTCGCACCTTTGGATTTTTCGTCTACTGCAATGATGTTTTTATGAGCATTGGCCATCGCGCCGGGGTGAAAGCCGGTGATTTGGTTGTTGGCCTTGTCGGTCATGATGGTGCACAGCGCGGTGTAGCTGCTGCTGTCAATCATCACCAAGCGTGTGTCGATGCCCAGCTTTTTGAAGCGATCCAAATAATCACTCGCATCCGGGCCCACAGCGGCCATAGGCAGCGGCTCACCCCCTAATTGCTTCAAGGCATAGGCAATATTGCCTGCGCAGCCACCATACTCTTTGCGCATACCGGGCACATAAAACGAGACATTGAGCTTGTGAATTTGATCGGGCAAAATTTGCTCGGCAAAATCACCCATGAAGTTCAAAATCGTATCGATGGCCACAGAGCCGCAGATGATCGCTGACATAGTTTTTTTTAAAAAGTTAAGGATAAAAAGCCAACACCCGGTAGCCATTGATGCGGCTGCCAGCGAGTTGGCTGGTGGGGATTTGCAAGGTGAGCGTGCCTGCCATTTCTTGCGCGGGTTGCAAACGATCAAGGCTTGCGCCCAAATCAGCGGGCGAGAGCACGCGGCGCACAATCGGCTGGTCTTGCGTGTCTTGCAGGCTCAGCTCGATGTGCGGCAGCGCCACGGCGAGGTTGCCGGTGTTTTTGAGCGCAACGCCCAGCTTGTAGCTTTGCGTGCTAGCTTCCAGTTGGGGGTTGTTTTTGTTGATGCGATTGAAGCTAGAGCTGTCGATCACAATCGATTCAATGCGCTTGAATGGCTCGATGCGGCAGCCGGCTTGTGCGCAGAGCTG
>JAYVJQ010000035.1:0-13149 GCA_043769055.1 Allobrachymonas sp. | reverse complement strand
GCGGGCGATACCGTGTTGCAACACGTGGCCAAGCAAGCTGGCGGCTGGGACAAATTGAAGGGCAAGAAAATTGGCGTGGTCTATCACGACAGCCCATTCGGCAAAGAGTTGCTGCCGATCATCAATGAGCGCGCAGCAGCGCATGGCTTCACGATTTTGCCGTTCCCTGTGGCCGCGCCCGGCGTGGAGCAAGGCGCTACATGGCTGCAAATTCGCCAGCAGCGCCCTGACTACGTGGTGATGCAGACTTGGGGCGTGATGACAGCGACCGCCATCAAAGAAGCTGTGGCCAAAGGCTATCCGCGCGAGCAGATGTTTGGCACTTGGTGGTCTGGCGCTGAGCCAGATTTGAAAGACGTGGGCGCAGCAGCCAAAGGCTACAGCGCTGTGATGATGCAGCATGGCGCTGAGCCAGGCTCTGATGTGGTCAAAGAGATTCTCTCTAAAGTGCATGGCAAAGGCGCTGGTACAGGCCCGAAAGATGAAGTCGGCGCAGTGCTCTACATGCGTGGTGTGGTTGGCGCGATGCTGGCTGTGGAAGGCGCGCGCGCAGCGCAAGAGCGCTTTGGCAAAGGCAAGCCTGTCACGCCAGAGCAAGCACGCTGGGGCTATGAGAACCTGAACCTCACACAAGCCAAGCTTGATGCCTTGGGCTTCAAAGGCGTGATGCGCCCTGTGTCTACCAGCTGCGCCGATCACATGGGCTCGGCTTGGGCACGTGTACACACATGGGATGGCGCGAAGTTCACTTGGTCGTCTGATTGGCTGCAAGCGGATGATTCGATCATTCGCCCACTCGTGCGAGCATCTGCAGAGAAATACGGCGCTGAGAAGAAAATCAGCCGCCGTGCCTCAACCGATTGCGGAAGCTGATCGACGTTGACGAGGGCGCTTTGCGCCCCGAGCGGCTTTGCCGCCGAGTGGATTCGGAATCAACTCGGTGCGCAAAGCGCACTCGGCCCGCGCAGCGGTCTCGTTCAACTCTCCGCATCCTGTTAGCTCAAGGCTTTGAAGCATCAGAGTCTTGACCTCACCCGATGGAATCATCATGACCACACCTACAACCGCAGAAGCGAACAACATCGTTCTCAATGTCAACGGCATTGAGGTGATTTATAACCACGTCATCTTGGTGTTGAAAGGGGTATCACTGCAAGTGCCGCAAAGCTCCATTGTGGCGCTACTCGGAGGCAATGGCGCTGGCAAAACCACGACGCTCAGAGCTGTATCCAATTTGCTCTCCGGTGAACGTGGCGCAGTGACCAAGGGCAGCATTGAGCTGCGCGGTGAACGGATTGAAAATTTAACGCCTGCTGATTTGGTCAAGCGCGGCGTGGTGCAGGTGATGGAAGGGCGGCATTGCTTTGCGCATTTGACGATTGAAGAGAATCTGCTCACGGGCGCGTACACCGTGAAAAGCAAAGCGCAAATTGCGGCGAATTTGGAGAAGGTGTATGCCTACTTCCCGCGCCTCAAAATCCGCCGCACCTCGCAAGCAGCCTACACCTCGGGCGGCGAGCAGCAGATGTGCGCGATTGGCCGCGCGCTGATGGCCAACCCCACGATGGTGCTGCTCGATGAGCCTTCGATGGGGCTTGCGCCGCAGATTGTGGAAGAGGTGTTTCACATCGTCAAAGACTTGAACAGACGAGAAAAAACCACTTTCTTGCTGGCTGAGCAGAACACCAATATGGCGCTGCGATATTCCGATTACGGCTACATCTTGGAATCGGGCCGCATCGTGATGGATGGCAAAGCCTCTGATTTGGCCACCAATGAAGATGTGAAAGAGTTCTACCTCGGCGTGGGCGGCGGTGAGCGCAAGAGCTTCAAGGATGTGAAGAGCTACAAGCGGCGCAAACGCTGGCTGGCCTGATTATTAAGCAAAAATGGTCTCTACCCAGCATAAAATCTGCGCAGAGTGCTATCAAATTCATACTAACAAACACGCATGAGGCGGCAATCATGATGCAGTTTTTCGATGATCTGGAAACACGCGATCCTGCCCAGCGCGAAGCAGATTTCATGGCTCACCTGCCTGCGCAAATTGCGCATGCACAAAGCAACACCAAAGCATACGCTGAGATTTTGAAGGGTGTGAATGCGAGCACCATCACCAGTCGCGCTGCTTTGGCTGCGCTGCCGGTGACGCGCAAGACTGAATTGCACGAGCGACAGAAGAACTCGCGTGCTACGGGTGCAGATGTATTCGGCGGCTTCGCCAGCCTTGTGCGCGGCAACCGTGAGATGGGCCGCATCTTCGCCAGTCCCGGCCCAATCTATGAACCAGAAGGAAAAGTAGCGGACTACTGGCGCTCAGGCCGCGCGGTATTCGCGGCCGGCTTTCGAGCAGGCGATTTGGCGCACAACGCTTTCAGCTACCACATGACCCCCGGTGCGTACCTCATGGAAAGCGGCGCACACGCCGTGGGCTGCACCGTGTTCCCCGCAGGCACGGGGCAAACCGAGCAGCAACTTCAAGCGATTGCCGAGCTAAAACCCGATGGTTATTTGGGCACGCCGAGCTTCCTCAAAATCTTGGTGGAAAAAGCGCAAGAAGCCGGGCAAACGCTCAGCATCAAAAAAGGGCTGGTCAGCGGCGAAGCATTCCCGCCTAGCCTGCGCGATTGGTTCACCGAGCGCGGCATGAACATTTATCAGTGCTACGCCACCGCCGATCTGGGCTTGATTGCTTATGAGACTGAATCCCGCCAGGGCATGGTGCTGGCTGAAGATGTGATCGTCGAGATCGTGCGCCCTGGCACGGGAGACCCGGTGCCTGAAGGTGAAGTCGGCGAGTTAGTCGTTACTTCGCTCAATCCGGTGTATCCGCTGATTCGCTTTGGCACGGGGGATTTATCCGCCGTGTTGCCGGGCACATGCCCCACGGGGCGCACCCATAGCCGCATCAAAGGCTGGATGGGTCGCGCCGATCAAACCACCAAAATTCGCGGCATGTTCGTGCATCCAGGCCAAGTGGCAGAAGTTGTGAAGCGTTTTCCAGAAGTGGCGCGCGCGCGGCTGGTGGTCAGCGGCGAGATGGCCAATGATCAGATGGTGCTGAAAGTGGAAACCGCGCAGGCAGCAGACGCGGCGATGAAAGAAAAGATTGCCGCAGCGATCAAAGAGGTGACCAAGCTGCGCGGCGATGTGGAGTTGCTGCAATTGGGCAGCTTACCCAACGATGGCAAAGTAATTGAAGACGCACGCAGTTATCAGTAATTCGATTGCCAAATCATTCCTATACGTCGTTGCCGCTCCTAGCCGTGCTAAAGCACTGTCGTCGTCGCAGCGCCTAGTCTAGAAATGATTGGGCAATCGAAAAAGATAGCGTTCTGCGCACGTATTTCCTCACAAAACAGCCACTTTGATCTTCAAATCACGCTCTAGCAACTGACTGGAGCGCACGCGGCCTCCGGCCATGCTGGCTTTGCTGGGCTGCACCTCAAACGGCGTGAGAAACTGCGGCACCGCTTTGTGCGCCACCGTATCTTGGCTCAGCGGCTTGCCGGTCATTTGCCACTCTTGCACGCCGCCCACCAACCACAGCACACGGCCTGAAGCCACTTGGGCTAAGCGCTGCCACAGAGCTTGCGCATTCGCATCGCCCGCCTCGCCCACGATCAGCAAGGTGCGCGAGCTGTCTGCGCCCGCTTGCGAGAGCAAGGCGGCCAGTTCATTCAAAGGGCGCTGGGCTGCGTCTATGGGCAGTTGCATTGCGCTTGGCAAATGCCCACTGGCAAATTGTGTGCTGCTGCGCACATCCAGCACATACGCGCCTTGCGATACAGCCGCTTGCGCATCATCGGCAGACACAGCAATTGCTGGCCCAGCCACAGTGGCTGTCGTAGCCATCAGAGTGGCTGTGAGTGCGAGAACCAAGCGAGATAAAAATTTCAACATGGGTGCAACTGTACGCAGACGACACAACAGTGTCCAATACAGAGTTGTCAGATGCTCAGATGAAATACATATAAAGCCCTAAACCTTTGATTTCAAAGGAATTTCGGGTAAATCCTAGGCTGCTTTGCGTGGTTTTTACGTAGACCCGTAGCATGCGGCGAGCGTTACATTCATACCATCCACCCTTTAGCTTTCAGGAGTACCTCATGATCAACAAACGCTTTGCACTATTCGCTACAGCCGCCGCCGCACTCGTAGCCAGCTTGCCCGCAATGGCGCAAGACTATCCCATCAAAGACAAAAACATCACCTTCGTCGTGCCGTTTGCAGCCGGTGGCCCGACCGACAAAGCCGCACGCGACTTGGCGGCCAGCATGAGCAAAACGCTGGGCGCAACCATCGTGGTTGACAACTCAGTGGGCGCATCGGGCTCGATTGGCGCGAACAAAGTCGCCAAAGGCACGGCCGATGGCTACACCTTGCTGTTCCATCACATTGGCCAAGCCACCTTGCCCACGATGCTGCGCAACATTCCCTACAAAGTGGAAACTGATTTTGAATTTCTCGGCGTGGTCAGCGAGAACCCCATGAGCTTGATCGCTCGCCCCAACATGCCAGCCAACAACATGGCTGAGCTGATCAAATGGGCCAATGCCAACCAAGGCAAGATCAACATTGGCAATGCGGGCATCGGCTCAGCTTCGCATCTGTGCGGCATGCTGTTTCAATCAGCCATCAAGGTGGACATGACCTCTGTGCCCTACAAAGGCACAGCACCCGCCATGACCGATTTGATCGGTGGACAAATCGATTTGATGTGCGACCAAACCACCACCACCTCATCGCAAATCGAAGGCAAAAAAGTCAAGGCCTACGCCGTGACCACGCCCAAGCGCATGCAAAACGCGGTGTTCAAAGATTTGCCCTCTATGCAAGAGGCTGGCATGAAGGATTTTGCCGTCACGATTTGGCAAGGCTTGTATGCCCCCAAAGGTACGCCAGCGCCTGTGCTGAAAAAGCTCAACGATGCATTGAAACTTGCTGTGAAAGATCCTGAGTTCATTCGCAAACAAGATGCAGGTGGCGCGATTGTGGTGAGCGATCAGCGCACCGACCCTACAGGTCATAAAGCCTTCGTGATGGCAGAAACTGCCAAATGGAGCCCTGTGATCAAGGCTGCGGGCGTGTACGCCGATTGATGGCTTAAGGCTTGAACAAAAGGCAGCTGAGGCTGCCTTTTGTTTTTGATTTCTGGCAGCGCTACTCAATTCGACACATGCCTACGCCACTGCGCCTGATCAACTCCATCACCGAATTACACGCCACAGATGCTGGCTGCATCGCGGTGAGCGGCTCACATGGGGGTCTAAGTTCTGCGGGATTTGCGGCGGCGGCCAAACCATTACTGAGCGTGTTCAACGATGCTGGCGTGGGCAAAGATCAAGCGGGCATTGCAGGCCTTAATTTTCTGCAATCGCAATGCTTAGCTGCTTGTACAGTGGCGCATACCAGTGCTTGCATTGGCGTGGCACAAAGCACGCTGCAAGAGGGCATCATCTCGCATACCAATGCCTTAGCCCAAGCACTCGGCGTATGCATCGGGCATACTTGCAAGCAAGCCGTGGCTGCAGCGCAAGCAGCCGCCCATCATTAGGAGACACTGCCATGACCCTGAGACCATATCAAATAGCTTTTTTCTTGTCATTTTTGAAGCAAAAATGGCAGGTAGCCAAGAAGAATACTGCGCAGAGTGCTACTGTTTTAGTAGTAATTGCGATCCTGCTAGGTATGCCTTCTGTGCATGCGCAAAGCTGGCCAAGCAAACCTGTTCGCATCGTTGTGCCCTTTGCAGCTGGTGGCACGACAGATATTCTTGCGCGCGCTATCGCACCCGAGTTGCAAAAGGCTTTGGGCCAATCCTTCGTCGTAGAAAACCGCGCCGGAGCAGGCGGCAATGTGGGTTCGGATGCGGTAGCTAAAAGCAATGATGGGCACACCCTGCTCATGGGCACCGTGGGCACGCACGGCATCAATAAAGCCCTGTATCCCACACTGCCCTTTGATCCGGTTAAAGATTTCGCGCCGATCACCGTGGTGGCTTATGTGCCCAATGTGATGGTGATGAATGCGGATAAAGCCCGCGCGCTCAATATCAACTCCGTGCAAGATTTCGTCAAATACGCCAAAGCCAATCCCGGCAAGCTCAATATGGCCTCCAGCGGCAACGGCACATCGATTCACCTTGCAGGCGAGTTGTTCAAAAGCCGGGGCGGTGTGTTCATGGTGCACTTTCCGTATCGCGGCTCAGGCCCAGCGCTCTTGGACATGATTGGCGGCAGCATGGATGTGATGTTTGACAACCTGCCGTCTGCCCTGCCGCAAATCAAAGGGGGCAAGCTCAAAGCATTGGCTGTGACCAGCAGTAAGCGCTCAGCGGCTGTGCCCGATTTACCCACGATAGAAGAAGCTGGTGGCGCAGCCTTCAAAGGCTTTGAAGCCAGTAGTTGGTTTGGCCTGCTCGCACCCGCTGCCATGCCAGCAGCGCAAGTGCAGCGCATTCAGCAAGAAGTGGCCAAGGCGCTTGAGCGGCCTGAGGTGAAAGAAAAATTCCTCGCGCAAGGCGCAATCCCTGGCGGCAACAGCCCAGCAGATTTTGCCAAGCACATCGATGCAGAAATCGCCAAATGGGCCGGCGTAGTCAAAGCGTCGGGCGCGAAGGTCGATTAAGCCGAGAAGCTTACACGCCCCAAGTGATGGGCACTTTAGCCTTTGCGCTGCGCTCCATCAGCATCACGAGAGGCCAGGCGCGGGTGCGCAGGCTGATGTGCTTGGGGCCGCTGCTGCCTTCTTGATCGGCGGTTGCGCCCTGTGCCTCTTCGGCAGTGATGGCGGCTTCTAACGCTTTGCGTGCGTCTGGCATTTGCTCAGGACTCAAGATGCCTTTTGCGTCAGCGCCTTTGCCGATGATCTCCAGCACAAGGCGGCCTGTGGCCTCGAGCATGATGACATCGCCACCCGCATCAGATTTGAATTTGTAGAGCATGCGTTTGTTTTCAGACTTTGCGCGTGCCATCGTCATCGGCAATGAAGGGGCGAGTTGCATCAAAGCCGGTGGGTGCGCCGGGGTAGGTGTCTTTGAATTGGCTCTCTAGGCTGCGCGTCATCGGCAAGGTCTCGCTGGCTTCGTGACCTGTGACCACCGAGGGCAGGGTGCTTGGCGAAGGCGCAATCAGCTCGGCGCGCAGGCGATCGTAGGCACTGGCGCGCTTTTTCACGGCTTCTGGTCGCCAAGCCTCGGTGGGCGATAGCTCATCGTGTGGGCAGCCGGCATCGGGCAAGATACGCCAGAGCACGGCGCGCACCGCGCGTGCCACGTTAGCGTCGTCTTCACGAATGCGTTTGAGCGCTTGCTGCTCAAAGGCAGCAGATTGCGCCCAAAGCTGCTCATCCCAAATGCGCAAGCTGACCTGCAATTGGAAATAAGCCTTCTCTTCATCAGAGATGGTGACGACCTCATAACTGAGCCAATTGGACGGAATCCCGAAGGCTGAAGCCGTGCGCACCGCAGCCGCGCGAACCAACTCACGCGCTGCGCGAATGTCTTGCGCCGACACCGACAAGGGCACGGGCTGACCTTCAATGTCATAGAAACCCGTGGAGGGGGAGGGAATGTCTGGCCCGATGGGGGCGTTGCCCAAAATGCGTTGAAACCAACTCACAGCATGCCTCGCTTGTATTTGCTATGCAGGCATTGTAGTGATGTATGAGGCCGTCATGGAGATTGCGTTGGATTCTATCAATTGACAAAAGAATAGTTTAGGTCTAAAGTAAATCAATGACAACTTTTACCCTTCTGTGCATCGGCGGTGGGCCATCGGGCCTGTATTTGGCATTGTTGATGAAAAAGCGTTTTCCGGCGATGCGCTGCGTGGTGGTGGAGCGCAATCGCGCGTTTGATACCTTTGGATGGGGTGTGGTGCTCTCTGATCAAACGCTCACGAATTTGAAAATTGCTGATCCCGTGAGCGCGCAACTCATTGGTGATGCCTTCAATCACTGGGACGATATTGAGGTGTTCTTCAAAGGCCGCAGCATGCGCTCTACCGGGCATGGCTTTTGTGGTATCGGCCGCAAGCATTTGCTTAATATTTTGCAAGAGCGCTGCCAAGAGCTGGGCGTGGAGCTGGTGTTTGAAGTGGATGTGCAAGACGATCAGCAGCTTGCCGCGCAATACGGCGCGGATTTGGTGATTGCCAGCGATGGCCTGAACAGCCGAGTGCGCACGCGCTATGCATCTACATATCAACCCGACATTGACACGCGAGCCTGCCGCTTCGTCTGGCTGGGCACGAAGAAAACCTTTGATGCCTTCACCTTCGCGTTTAAGAAAACCGAGCATGGCTGGTTTGCTGCGCATGCCTACAAATTCAATGAAGACACTTCCACTTTCATTGTGGAAACACCGCACGAGGTGTGGAAGGCGCATGGGCTGGATGCGATGGAGCAGCCAGAGGCGATTGCTTTTTGTGAAAAGTTATTTGCGAAATATTTAGATGGCAACGCGCTGCTGAGCAATGCCAGCCACCTCAGAGGCAGCGCGATTTGGATTCAGTTCCCGCGAGTGGTTTGTGGCAATTGGGTGCATAGGGCGGACATTAACGGCAAGAGTGTGCCGATTGTGCTCATGGGCGATGCAGCGCACACGGCGCATTTCTCGATTGGCTCGGGCACCAAGCTGGCGCTGGAAGATGCGATAGACCTCGCCGATGAGTTTTTGCGTTTTTATGAAGCAAAATCGGCAATTATCCGGCATGAAATAAGCTTAGTTAGCTATACTTTTGATAGTGATGCATTGACCTCAATTCTGCAAGCCTACCAAGCTCGGCGCAGCGTCGAAGTGCTGAAAATTCAAAACGCAGCGCGCAATTCCACCGAATGGTTTGAGAATGTGGATCGCTATGCGGGCATGCAAATCGAGCAGTTTTACTACAGCCTGCTCACCCGCAGCCAGCGCATCAGCCATGAGAATCTTCGCCTGCGTGATGGTGCTTGGCTGCAAGGCTACGAAGCTTGGTTTGCCAAACAACCAGCGAAAAAGCGCAATGCACTGCCGATGCTCACGCCCTTCAAACTGCGTGATCTCACGCTGAAAAATCGAATCGTTGTGAGCCCGATGGCGACTTACAGCGCTGTGGATGGCGCGATGCAAGATTTCCACCTCGTGCATTTGGGCGCTCGCGCATTGGGCGGCGCGGGGCTTGTGTTCATTGAGATGACTTCGCCCACGATGGATGGCCGCATCACGCCCGGCTGCACCGTATTAGAGACGGATGAGCAGCAAGCGCAGCTCGCGCGTGTAGCTCAGTTCTTCAAAAGCAGCAGTGCCAAGCTCGGCCTGCAAATCGGCCACAGCGGCCCCAAAGGCTCAACCCAACTGGGCTGGGAAACCACCGACGAGCCACTCACGCAAGGCAACTGGCCCTTGATTGCCGCTAGCGCTGTTCCCTATGGCAAACAGAATCAAACGCCCAAGGCAATGACGCGATTGGATATGAACAGCATCACCTCCGCCTTCGTGGCCAGCACGCGCCGCGCTGATGCAGCCGGCGTGGATTGGATCGAGTTGCATTGCGCCCATGGCTACCTGCTCTCCAGCTTCATCTGCCCATTGACCAATTTGCGCACTGATGAATATGGCGGATCGTTGGCGAACCGCTGCCGCTACCCGCTCGAAGTGTTTCAAGCCATGCGCGCCGTTTGGCCCCAAAGCAAACCCATGAGCGTGCGCATCTCCGCCCATGATTGGGCAGAAGGCGGCAACACCGCCGATGATGCGATTGAAATGGCCAAGCTGTTCAAAGCCGCAGGTGCAGACATGATCGACGTATCGAGCGGCCAAACCACACGCGCGGCCAAGCCGATTTATGGCCGCATGTACCAAACGCCCTTTGCCGACCGCATTCGCAATGAGGTGGGAATTGCCACGATTGCCGTGGGTGCAATCAGCGAGGCCGATCACGCCAACAGCATCATCGCCGCAGGCCGCGCCGATTTATGCGCCATTGCCCGCCCGCATCTGGCCGACCCGGCTTGGACTTTGCACGAAGCCGCCAAACTCGATGCCCGCGATGTCGATTGGCCACTGCCCTACATCGCAGGCCGCGACCAGATGTACCGCGAGATGGCTAAGTCACGCGAGATGGTTGCTGCTGGAAGAGTTTGAATACCGTAACGCAGAAAGCACAGAAATGACACAGAAAACACAGAAGAAGACCGACATGAAGTTGTCGCTCGCATGGATTTTTTCTGTGTCTTCTGTGCAATTTCTGTGCTTTCTGTGTTCCTGAGTTTTCTAAAAACACCCACCATGGACATCGAAACCCGCATCCACACCGACCACGCGCAAGAGCTGCGCCTGTGGCTGCGCTTGCTCTCCTGCGCGCAACACATCGAGCGGCATGTGCGCACCGCGCTGCGCGAGCAGTTTGACACGACGCTCCCGCGCTTTGATTTGATGGCGCAGCTCGAACGCGCGCCGCAGGGCCTGAAGATGAATGAGCTATCACGCCGCCTCATGGTCACGGGCGGCAATATCACTGGCATCACCGATCAGCTCGTCGCCGAAGGCTTGGTCGAGCGCATGAACGTTGAGGGTGATCGCCGTGCCTACCTCGTGCGCCTCACCGCAGCAGGCAGGCAAAGTTTTGAAACCATGGCTTTAGCGCATGAAGGCTGGATCACGAAAGCCTTTGAGGGGCTGACTGACAAAGAGCGTGCGCAACTGCACAAGCTGCTGGGCCGCATGAAAGACGGCGCGATGCAGATGAATATTTTGGAAAACCACACATGAAGCATTTCATCTCCAGCGGCAACCCGATGCGCGCGCAATTCACAGCGCAAGCTGCTTACCAAGCCACGCATTTTTCTTATGCGTTTGATGCGGGTGTGGCCACCGTCACGCTCAATCGGCCTGATAAAAAGAATCCGCTCACCTTTGATTCGTATGGAGAGCTGCGCGATTTGTTTCGCGCCTTTGTGTATGCCACCGATGTGAAAGCTGTGGTGTTTGCAGGCGAGGGTGGCAATTTTTGCAGCGGCGGTGATGTACATGAAATCATTGGCCCGCTTACCAAAATGAGCATGCCCGAGATGCTGGAATTCACGCGCATGACGGGCGATCTCGTCAAAGCCATCAAGGCCTGCCCGCAGCCCGTGATTGCTGCGATTGATGGCATCTGCGCAGGCGCAGGCGCGATGGTGGCGCTTGCGGTTGATATGCGCTTAGGCACACCCGCCGCCAAAACCGCCTTCCTCTTCACGCGCGTGGGCCTCGCTGGCGCAGATATGGGTGCTTGCGCTCTGCTGCCCCGCATGATCGGCCAAGGCCGCGCTTGCGAACTGCTCTTCACGGGCCGCGCGATGACGGCGCAAGAAGGTTTGAACTGGGGTTTTTTCAATGCGCTGCATGAGAGCGCTGATCTACATCCAGCCGCATTCAAACTTGCTCAGTCACTCGCCGATGGTCCGACCTTTGCCCACGGCATGACCAAAACCATGCTGCATCAAGAATGGGCGATGACGATTGACCAAGCAATTGAAGCTGAGGCGCAGGCGCAGGCGATTTGTATGCAGACGGACGATTTCAAGCGGGCTTACGAAGCTTTCGTTGCTAAGCAGAAGCCTGTGTTTGCGGGAGACTGAAATGCAGAAAACCAAGTCCGGACGCAGAAGACGCGAAAGTTACGCAGAAGACGCAAAAAAGAAACAGCCAAAATTAAATGGGGTCAGATACCATTTAATTTGCGATGCTGAAGAATCAATTGGGGGTGCTGCATGAATCCACGCGCATCTACTAAACATCTCTCGCTACCTTTGTTCGATGCAGCGCATCGAGAGATTGGCAATTGCCTTGCTGATTGGTTGCCCAAGCAGATCATCGACGAGAGCGATGATCGGGCGGCTTGCAGAGCTTGGGTGAAATTGTTGGGGGCGAATCAGTGGTTGAAGTATTGCGTGTCAGCATCGCATGGCGGTGCGTTTGAAAAGATTGACTCGCGCGCGCTGGTGATCTTGCGGGAGAACTTGGCTTTTCATTCGGCGTTGGCTGATTTTGCATTTGCGATGCAGGGCTTGGGCAGTGGGGCGATTTCTCTAGCGGGCTCGCCTGAATTGCAAAAAAACTATCTGCCGCAGGTGGCGCGGGGCGAGAAGATCGCGGCGTTTGCATTGTCTGAGCCAGAAGCGGGTAGCGATGTGGCCGCTATGAAAACAGAAGCACTCCGTGCAGATTTTATGCCGGCTACTGGTCAATTTGGCTATGAAATCAACGGCTTGAAAACGTGGATCAGCAATGGCGGTATTGCTGATTTTTATTGCGTGTTTGCCAAGACGGATAGGCAGGCTGGCTCACGCGGCATCAGCGCTTTCGTTGTGGATGTGGGCACGCAAGGCTTGGATGACAGTGAACACATTCAAGTGATGGCACCGCATCCGCTGGCGGTGCTCAAGTTCAATCAATGCAAGGTTGGCGCAAGGCACATGCTGGGCGAAGAAAACGGTGGCTTCAAAATTGCCATGGCCACACTGGATATTTTTCGCCCTTCGGTCGCCGCCGCAGCGCTTGGTTTCGCGCGCCGCGCCTTGCATGAGGCACGCAGCTACACGCAAGCGCGTCCGATGTTCGGCAAAACACTGGCCGATCAGCAGATCACGCAAGCTAAATTAGGCGAGATGGCGGCGCTGATTGATGCAGGCGCATTACTCACTTACCGCGCGGCGTGGATGCGTGATGTAGCTCTGCCCGCCGATGATGCTAGCCGCGAAGACTACACCGCCGCCGCCGCCATGGCCAAGATGGTGGCTACCGAGAACGCCAACAAAGTGATCGACATGGCGCTGCAAATGCATGGCGGCATGGGCGTGAAGGTGGGTACGCATATTGAAGCACTGTACCGCGACATTCGTGCGCTGCGCATTTACGAAGGTGCGACAGAAGTGCAGCAATTGATCTTAGGAAAGTCTGTTCTCACGGGGGTGATCTGATGAATTCTTCGCAATCTGATTCTTTCGTGCGTGATCAATTGCCTGCGCCCGAGCAGTGGCCCGAGTACCGCTTTGATCGCCCGGAGTTACAGTTCCCTGCACAGATCAATGCAGTCGAGTATCTGCTGGATCATGCGGTGAGCCACAAAGGCTTTGCAGGCAACGCAATGCTGCGCTCAGTGCAACGCAACTTCACTTACCGCG
>JAYVJQ010000034.1:0-8572 GCA_043769055.1 Allobrachymonas sp. | reverse complement strand
GTTGACATCTGTAATGCCAGCTTTTGTGAGTTCAGTAATTTGCTTTTTTTCTTCAGTCTCATAAAGCCTCTTGAGAAAAATCTGCACATTTTCAACACCTAGCGGCGTATTGTCGGTAGAACCTATCTCAACCGCAGTAATTTTCTTAACCCAAGACTCAAAATTCTTCCCATGCAATCCAATAAGTAATGCCGCCCATGGCTGAGTACCATGTTCATGATATTGAGTATCCAACCATCTAAAGACCTCGCCATGCGGGTTGGGTAACTCACATAAATAGCTATGGTCATCATTAGTTAGATGCTCCCAAATACCTTCTAGTAAAGATGCTTTCAGAATTCGATCAACAGGAGAAATCATCGTAATTGCACCAGCAAATCTCGACGAAGAATTGCTGCTTGTTGCTTTGCGGTATGAGGCTTGATCAGTAAAAGATCGAGATACGCTATTTTTGTTTTTGCCTTTGTAAACACCATTGACTTTATCGCTATTAGGTTCAACAGGTTTCCACGAGTCGAAGAGCGTTCTCTCATCTATTTCTACCAGTTCAGCAATTTTTCTCAATAATTGTGTTTTGAATGTTCCTTCGGGAAGGGCAAGCCATAGCGGCTTTGCATTTGATGCAAAGTGCGACCGCCCCTCGGCAGTATCCACATCGAGGCCATCGCGTGATGCATCAATCAAAGCCACTGACAGCGGTTTAGCACTGCCTACAAAGCGCAAAAAAGCCTCGGTGCCATGCTCACGGATGTAGCTGTCGGGGTCGTGTTCGGGTGGTAGGGTGAGGAATTTCACGGTGCGCGTGTCGGTGGCAAACGGAATCGCCACATTGAGCGCCTTGATCGCAGCGCGTTGGCCTGCGCCATCGCCGTCAAAACTGAACACCACGCTGTCGGTGAAGCGAAACAGTTTTTGCACATGATCGGGTGTGCAAGCCGTGCCCAGCGTGGCCACGGCATTAGGAAAGCCCAGCTGCGCGAGCGCCACCACATCCATGTAGCCTTCCGTCACGAGCACATAGCCCGCTTTTTGCAGCGATTCACGCGCTTCAAACAGGCCATACAACTCACGCCCTTTGCTGAACACGGGCGTCTCGGGCGAGTTCAAATACTTCGGCTCACCAATATCTAACACGCGGCCACCAAAGCCAATCGTCTCGCCCTTCACATTGCGAATCGGGAACATCACGCGATCTCGGAAGCGGTCGTATTTGCGCTTTTCTGAACTTGGGTTGTTATCGTCTTCCAAGCGCTCAATCACCATACCGCTTTCGACCAGCAGCGGATCGTCGTAATCTGGGAACACGCCCGCTAAGAAGCGATAGCCCTCTGGCGCGTAGCCGAGGCCGTACTTGAGTGCAATCTCGCCCGAGAGGCCGCGACCTTTCAAGTAACTCACACCGCGCTCACTGCCCTTGAGTTGCTTGCGGTAGCCATCCGAGGCTTTCTCCAGCAGCTCGGTGATGCTGGCCTGCCTCGTGCGCACCTGCGCATCGCGCGCGCGCTCCTGCGGGCTGCGCTCATCCTCGGGCACAGGGAGCCCCAAGCTCTGCGCCAAATCTTTCACCGCCTCAATGAAGCTCATGCCCTGAAATTCCATCAGGAAGCTGATGACATTGCCATTCTTTCCGCAGCCAAAGCAGTGATAAAACTGTTTCGTGGGGCTCACGCTGAATGAAGGAGATTTTTCACCATGAAACGGGCACAGGCCCATAAAATTCGCGCCGCCTTTTTTGAGCTGCACATGCCGCCCCACCACATCGACCACGTCAGCGCGGGCGACTAGCTCTTGAATGAAAGGAGTGGGGATGGCCATGGGGCAATGATATACGTCGCAAAGCGTGTTCAATCACTATCAATTCAATAGCATTCTGCGTAGGTTTTATGCCCGGTAGAGGCCGATTTTGCTTAAAAGATGACCGTTCAACGCTTCGCCACCCGCACTGGCTTGCTCGCCGAGCGCGCCACCGCCTTGCCACGCGCAGAGGCTTTGGCCACTGAGCGCCCACCTGATTTCGACTTGGCCACCGCACGCACTGGCAAATACACCACCACGCTTTGCCCTGCCTTGAAGGCTGCGCCAGCGTTCGTGCCGTTCCATTGCGCCACTTGCGCTGCATTGATGCGATAACGCTTGGCAATACTGGCCACCGTCTCGCCTTTGCGGGCTTTGATCGCCGTTTTGCGCAGCACGATATCGGGTGCGAGTGTGATCTGGCCGTGATCGGCCACTTGCTCCGAGACGTCTTGCTCCACCTTCGCGCCGCGTGGAATCAAGAGCGTGGAACCGGGCTTGATCACCATGCCAGCAGGAATGTTGTTGACGCTGCGAAACTCTGCCTCGCTCATGCCCACGCGCTTGGCTGCATCGGCAGGCTTGAGCGTGACTGGAGCGCTCCAGACCGTCCACGAGGCAAGCTGGCCGTTGTGTGCAGCTAGGTTGCGACTAAAGACTTCGGCGTTATCCCAAGGCAGCAGAATTTGCGGCGTGCCGGCAGCCATGATGAGGGGCTTATTGGCCGACGGGTTGAGCGACTTGAAATCTTCCACGCGCACATTGGCTAGGCGCGAGGCAAGCTGCACGTCAATGTCGCGCGTGATGCTCACGCTTTGGAAATACGGGTGATTGGCAATATCAGGCAAGCGGGCCGAGAAGCGCGCAGGATCGGCCACAATGTTTTTCACGGCTTGCAGCTTGGGCACGTAGTTGCGCGTCTCATTGGGCATGTTCAGATCGGTGTAGGCCGTGCCCAAGCCTTCGCGCTTGTTCTTTGCAATCGCGCGACCCACCGAGCCTTCGCCCCAGTTATACGCCGCCAGCGCCAAATGCCAATCACCAAACATGCCGTGCAGCTTTTGCAAATAATCTAAAGCGGCGCGGGTCGATTGCAACACATCGCGGCGATCATCGCGGAAGGCGCTTTGCTTCAATTCAAAATACTTGCCTGTGCTGGGCATGAATTGCCACATGCCAGCGGCTTTCGCACTCGACACAGCTTGTGGGTTGAACGCCGACTCAATGAAGGGTAACAGTGCCAGCTCGGTGGGCATCTTGCGCCGCTCCAGCTCTTCAACGATGTGGAACATATATTTGCTGGAACGCTCGGTCATGCGGGTAATGTAGTCGGGGCGGGTGCTGTACCACTGCTCTTGTGAGCGAACAATTTCGTTTTGCAAATCGGGCATGCCAAAACCACGGCGGATGCGTTCCCAAATGTCCACCGGCAAGGCCAGCGTAGTGACTTGGCGCGAGTCGATGCTACCGCTTTGCATGGGTGCGCTGGGTGTACCAATCGCTGGGCCTGCGGGTGCAGGTGCTGGGGTTGCCACTGGCGCTTGGCTCACTGGCGCAGGGCTAGATGATGGAGATGGGGCATCAGATGGCGCTTGGTTGGTGGCGCAGCCCGCGAAAATACTAAGCGCGAGGCTGGCGAGGCTGATGCGATAAAAAGATGAGGTCATCGAAAATTGTTTTTCCATTCGCGCAAAGCGGCAAAAGCTGCCACCTCGCTGGAGGCTTGAGGATCTTGCAACAGAGCCGCTTGGCGAACGCTTGGTTCACGGCTGCGCAAAAAAGGATTGATTTGTTTCTCCAGCGCGATGCTGGAGGGCAATGTGGGCAAGCCCTTCTCGCGCAGCGCAATGCAGCGCGCTTCATAGGCCTCTAACTCCCGATTATGAGGCTCTACCGTGCGAGCAAAGCGCAAATTAGATAGCGTGTATTCATGCGTGCAACACACACGCGTGTTGCACGGCAGCTCAGCCAAGCTATCAAGCGAGGCCAGCATTTGCGCAGGCGTGCCTTCAAACAAGCGGCCACAGCCGCCGGAGAACAGGGTATCGCCGCAAAACAGCAGCGGCGCACCATCGAATTCTGCGCAGTAATAAGCAATATGCCCAGCGGTATGGCCAGGCACATCAATCACTTCAAAACGCAAGCCCAGCATGTCGAGCTGATTGCCACCCGAGAGCCGCTCAACAGGCTCGGGCAGCACCTCAAACGCAGGGCCAAGCACCTTGCAACCAGTGGCACTGCGCAGCGCATCCACGCCGCCCGTGTGGTCAGCATGGTGGTGCGTCAGTAGAATGGCCTCCAATTGGAGAGAATGCTGCTGTAAGGCAACCTGCACAATGGCTGCATCCCCCGGATCGACCACAACGGCCTGCACGCCGTTGTGAAAGAGCCAGAGGTAGTTGTCGGTGAAAGCGGGCAGTGCGATTAAATACATGAGTGAACCCATTATAAATTTGCAATCCTGGCTGGCCACGCCTCCCGGCCAAGCTTTACTGCACTGGGAGCAGGCGCAGTTAGATTTGGCTGTGGCCGATGTGTTTGGCTACCATGCTTTGCAGCTAGGCCTGCCGCAAATCAACGCGCTGCAAGCCAACCGCATGCCGCATCAGTGGCGCGCGGATCGTGAGCAGAGTGAAGGCGTACAACTGCATTGCGATTTTGAAGCCCTTCCCTTCCCTGAGGCCAGCCTTGATTTGGTCGCCATGCCGCATGCGCTCGAATTGAGCTTCGATGCCCACGCCAGCCTGCGCGAGGCCGCGCGCGTGCTCGTGCCCGAGGGGCGTGTGGTGATCACCGGCTTTAACCCCAGCAGCCTGTGGGGCTTGAAGCAGCGGCGCGCGCATCTGTACCGCCGCTTTGGCGTCGGCACGCTGTATCTGCCCGAAGCAGGCGAATTTTTGGGCTACTGGCGGCTGCGCGATTGGCTGCGCTTGCTCGGCTTTGAGGTGGAATCGAGCAACTTCGGCCTCTGGCATCCTGCCGTGCGCTCTGAGCAATGGCTCGCTCGCACCGAATGGATGAACCGTTTGGGTGCAAAGTATTGGCCGATTTTTGGCGCGGCGTATTGCGTCGTCGCAGTCAAACGAGTGCGAGGCATGCGCACCTTAGGCGCGAGCTGGAAGCGATTGCCGCAGCGCGTGGGCAGCCCCGTGCCCGTGGCGCCGCGCTCTGCGCAGTCATCAGGGCATCAGGCTGCGCATCAGGCAAAAGTCTCGGTATCCACCTCGGACTGAGATTGCGCGTCATAGCGCGCTCCTTTGACAGTGCGCTGATTGATGGCCGCATCCAGCGTGGCCAGTTGGGTGGCGCTGAGCGTGATGTTTTGCGCAGCAAAGTTATCTTGCATGTGCTGCGGATTCGTGGTGCCGGGAGTGGAGACGATGTGCTCGCCTTGCGCGAGTACCCACGCGAGTGCGAGTTGCGCTACCGACACATTTAGCTCTTTGGCTATCTGCTCTAGTGGGGCAAGAAGCTTGAGGTTGTACGCTAAGTTCTCACCTTGAAAGCGCGCCATCGTGCGGCGAATATCTTTCTCATGCAAGGTGTTTGCATCAGTCAATCCACCAAAAAACTTGCGCGCTACTGAGCTGAAGGCCACAAAGCCCACACCAAGTTCTTTGCACTCTTGCAGCACAGCAATTTCAGGCTCGCGCGTCCACAAGCTGTATTCGCTTTGCAGCGCGGCGATTGGATGCACCGCATGCGCTTTGCGCAAAGTTGCCGCGCCCACCTCAGAGAGCCCTAGCGCGCGAACATGCCCGCGCTCGACCATGCGGCTCATCTCGCCCACGCTCTCTTCAATCGGAATCTTTTTATCCCAACGGTGCAAGTAATACAGATCAATCACATCGGTTTGCAAGCGGCGCAGGGAGTTTTCAATCTCTAGTCTCAGCGTTGCAGGCCGCCCATCAATCACGCGCTGCATCTTGCCATCCACCGGCACGATGGCCATACCGCATTTGCTGGCCAAGGTGAATCGGTTGCGATGCTTCTTTAAGACTCGACCTAAACGCTCTTCATTTTTTCCGCCGCCATACAACGTAGCTGTGTCCAAAAAATCATAGCCTGCATCAAGCGCACCGAGCAAGACCTTTTCACCCTGCTCTTCGCTCACGCTGGGGCCATAGGCGTGATCAAGGTTCATGCAGCCTAGGCCGATGGACTGCACTTTGAAAGAGCCAATTTTGCGTTGTGTCATAGCGTTTTCAAGTAAAAACTGCCAGTAGCCGGCATATAACCTGCGCTGGCAGCTATCAAAAATATAGTGGATCAGTTGAGCTGCTGCTCTAGCTGATGGAGCACTTGATAGCATGGCAACACCTGCGCCACCGAGCCATTCGGTTCACGGCCACCCTGGATGGCGCTGATGAATTCGCGGTCTTGCAGCTCAATGCCGTTCATGCTCACTGCGACTTTGCTCACATCGATTTTTTCTTCTTTTCCGCTGAACAGATCATCGTAGCGGGCGATGTAGGTGGCGCTGTCGCCGATATAGCGGAAGAAAGTGCCCAGCGGGCCATCGTTGTTGAAGCTCAGGCTGAGTGTGCAGATCGCGCCATTGGCCGCTTGGAGCTGAATGCTCATGTCCATCGCAATGCCAAGCGTGGGATGAATCGGGCCTTGAATGGCATTCGCTTTCACCACGGGGCTGCCGCATTGGTAGGCAAACAAATCCACTGTGTGCGCAGCGTGATGCCAGAGCAGATGATCCGTCCAGCTGCGGGCTTGGCCGAGCGCATTCATATTGCTACGGCGGAAGAAATAGGTTTGCACATCCATCTGCTGAATGTTGAACGTGCCCGCTTTGATGCGCTGATTCACAAACTGATGCGAAGGATTGAAGCGGCGCGTGTGACCACACATGGCTACTTTGCCGCTGGCCTTGGCTGCTTGCACAACATTCTCACCTTCGGCATACACATCGCATAGCGGAATCTCCACTTGCACATGCTTGCCTGCCGCAAGACAAGCCAGCGTTTGCGAGGCATGCATTTGCGTGGGCGTACACAAGATCACCGCATCGACTTCTTTGAGCTTCAATGTCTCAGCCAAATCGGTAGTGACATGCTTGATGCCGTACTTATCCGCCACTTCTTGCGTCTTCCCCAAATCGCGGCTGATGAGCGAGACGACTTTCACATCGTCAATCAATTTCAAAGCATCCAAATGCTTGATGCCAAACGCGCCAGCGCCTGCGAGAGCTACGTTGATTGTCATGCGATACCCTTAATTAAAAAAACGATTTTTTGAGTCAGAAATTATGGTGAGCGTGTGCTGCTGAGATTCAACGGCATATCCGTTTGATAACAAAATTTCTCACAGCTTGCTCCTTTGCGCCAACTGAGCACTGGCTTTGCGCAACTCTTGGGTGAGTTGCTCTGCGCTTGGCAGCAGAGTTTGATAGCGAGCTGCAAGCACTTTGTTAGGTAAGCCATCCAGCGCGTAGTGCGCTTGCGCTTGGCCTTTTTGACTACACAAAATAATACCCACCGGTGGGTTTTCGCCTTCACGCATCCAATTGGCTTTGGCGTAGTTGAGATACATGTGCATTTGCCCTGCATCAGCGTGATTGAATTTACCGAGCTTCAGATCAATCAACACAAGACATTGCAAGCCACGATGGTAGAACACCAAATCCACACGAAACCACTCATCATCTAGTCGCAGGCGCTTTTGACGGCCTACAAAGGCGAAATCATCGCCCAACTCCAGCAGGAAATCTTCCAATCGGTGAACCAACGCGTCCTCTAAATCGCTTTCACTGTATTCATCTTTCAGATCTAAAAATTCCAGCACATAGGGGTCTTTGACAATATCGACCAAGCTCATGGCATCTTCGGGCTTGGGTAGCGTGCCCTTGGTGAGAACAGCCTTTTTATTTTTAGAGAGTAAGCTGCGCTCGAAGAATTGACTGTCAATTTGGCGCTTGAGTTGACGCACACTCCAGCCAGAGCGCAAGGCTTCTCCTTCATAGAACTCTCGGGCTGCCTGACTTTCCAAAGACAAAAGACTCACATAAGCAGACCAAGACAGCGCGAACGCGCGGGCGAGTTCACTCAATCCCAAAGCTGGGGCGGCCTTTGAATTCAAAACCTTCAGCCCGGTTTGGCTCTCTTGCCCGCTGATGATGAATTTTTCAGACAGTGTCTGAAGAATCTGCTCAGGCGGCCAGCGCAGGTAAAAATTGCGCATCTGCGTTAAATTGGTATAGCCAAAACCTCTGCCAAACTGCGCGGTCAAATCAGCTGCCAATTGTTTCAACAGCTTTTCCGAATAAGCGGCACGGCGCTGGCCTTTTTGCTCAGCTTGCACAATACGCCGCCCAACTTCCCAGTAACTCGCCGTCATCACGGCATTGACGCTACGCACCGCAGCCGTGCGGGCTTGCTGCAGCAGAGCAGCAATATCAGTTTGCAGGTGTTGATAAGCGTTGATACGACTCACAAGAAGGCCTCTTTCATGACGCATGCATTTCCTAAAATGGGCAGCCATCTAGGCAAAACAACAACCCGAAAGCATGTGCTTAATGATAGATGAGACAAGCAAACACCTTACGCATTTTCCAAAATCAAATGGCCTACCGCAGTATTGCTTGCCGGTACATGATAGAAGCGATGCTTCACGTTTGGCGCTTTACCACCGCCCACATCTGCCATCGCCCCGCGTGCAATCAACCACATCACCAGCTCAATGCCTTCGCTGCCCGCATCGCGCACATAGTCGATATGCGATTTGGCTGCGAGCTGCTCGGGGCGAGCGATGAGATCGTCTAAAAATG
>JAYVJQ010000033.1:0-8583 GCA_043769055.1 Allobrachymonas sp. | reverse complement strand
GCCAACGCGCGGGCAGTGTTGATGCACGGCTTGTGGAATTGAGGGGAGGCAAACAAATCAAAGCCCAGCTGCTGTGCGCGCTTCCGATTACGCTAGGCTTTGCGCTGCCCGTGCTGATGATGCTTCGGCCCGTGCTCTCTGGCGGTTCAGATACGCCTCTCGTGTGGACTCAATTTGCCCAGTGGGCTTTCAACAGCTTCAAGCTCGCAGGTATCGCGGCATTTCTTGCCACTTTGCTGGCCTTGCTGCTGGCTTTTGCCCAGCGCCGCCAGCCGAACCGCTTCATGCAAGCCATCACCGCCACCGTGGGCATGGGCTATGCCGTGCCCGGCGCAGTGATTGTGGTGGGCCTGTTGATTCCGGTGGGCGCGCTGCAAGCCTGGCAACCTGATTGGAGCGCGGGCGCGCTCGTCACTACCACCGTGCTGGGCATCGTGTGGGCCTATCTCGTGCGCTTTACTGCCGTGGCTTTGCAAAGCATGCAAAGCGGCTATGCGCGCATTCCGCAAAGCTTGGACGACACCGCACGCATGCTCGGCGCATCTGCTCCTGCCTTGCTGGCCCGTGTGCATTGGCCACTGCTGCGCAAAAGCACCGCTGTGGCCGCACTGCTCGTGTTTGTCGATGTCATGAAAGAGCTTCCCGCCACGCTGGTGCTCAGGCCTTTCAATCACGACACGCTGGCCGTGGTGGCGTATCAACTCGCCAAAGACGAGCGCTTGCATGAAGCGGCACTACCGTCGTTGGCATTGGTATTGGTGGGTTTAATTCCGGTGATCTTGCTGAGCAGATCTTTGCGGCCTAGCGCATGATATTTAAAGCGATTTAGCCACCTAGCCGACGTGGAATAATCATAGTTTGCTATTATTTTTATAGTATCTATGCTCAAGGATTTCGTTTTGATGGAGGCGGCAGATGAACCCCTATGCCCGCAGAAATCGCACCACCGTCTCCACCACATGCGCGCGGCGCTTCACATGTTCCGCTTTAGAGAAGGGATCGAATTTGAAAATCGTGCCAAAGGTATGCCGATTGGCCACATTGAAAAAGCTCAGCGCAGAGATCGTGGCGTGAATGTCGAGTGCCGTGAGCCCTTTGCGAAAAATGTCTTGCAACACACCGCGCTCATAGAGCTGCGTAATCGCCTTCAATGCCGGCACATTCAAGCCCTGAATACTTTTGCTCTGCGCTAGATATTGCGCGCGGTTCATGTTCTCGCCCATCACGAGGCGGATGTACTCTTCGTTGCCTGCGTGGTGATCAAAGGTGAACTCCACCAAGCGGCGCAGCGCCGCCTCAGGCGCGAGATCACCCAAATGCAGCTCCGCTTCAATCGCCCGCACGCGCTGGTAAGCATGCTCCAGCACCTTCACATACAAGCCTTCTTTGCTCTCAAAATAATAGTAAATCATGCGCTTGCTAGTGCGCGTGCGCTCGGCGATTTCATCAATGCGCGCACCAGCCAAGCCTTTTTGCGCAAACTCTACTGTGGCTATGGCCAAGATTTCTGCGGTGGTGCGAGCGGGGTCGTTGGTGCGACCGGGTGCCTCGCTCGTACTGGCTTTGACTTTGGATGTAGCAGGCTTGGCAGCAGCTTTCTTTTTCGCAGGCGAGGTTTTTTTGGTGGAATGTACCGGTTGGTTCATGCACTCAGTATATGCTTGAGTCAGCATAAAAACCATTCCGCAAGTCCCCTCTCGTGCAAGAAAATTCATCGCCCCCTGCTCATGTACTACTGCTTGGCGCAGCGGGCTTCATTGGCCAGCATGTGCTGCATGCCTTACTGGCGCAGGGTGTGCGTGTAACTGCCGTATGCCGCTCTAGCGGACAGCACGAGGGCAACGCGCTTCTCGCTTGGAAGGCCATGCGATTGGAGCAGATGCTGATCAAGCAAGATTGGCAGGCTCACTTGCAAGGCGTGGATGTGGTGATCAACTGCGCGGGCATCTTGCGCCAACGCATGGGCGAGCGCTATGACGCGATTCATCACCGCATGCCAGCTGCGCTGGCCGCTGCCTGCGCGCAAGCAGGCACGCGGCTCATTCACACTTCAGCGTTGGGCTTGCATGCCAACGCGAGAAGTCGTTTTCTCTCCAGTAAGCTATTGGGCGAGCAAGCTATTTGCAACAGCGGCGCAGATTATTGCCTCGTGCGCCCCAGCTTGATCGATGGCACGGGCGGCTTTGGTGCGAGCTGGCTGCGCATGCTGGCGAGTTGGCCAGTGCATTTTGTGCCGCGCGGTGCTGTGGGCAAAATCGCTGCCGTGCAGGCCTCTGATTTAGCGCAAGCCTATCTGCGACTGGCGCTGATGCCCTGCTTGGCAGCGCATCAGCAGGCTAATTTAGGCGGAGAGCGCTTGTTTGCCTATGCCGAGTATTTGCAATTGCTGCGCGGTTTCGAGGCAGGGCGCAAACCTGCTTTGCAAATTTTCATGCCGGATTGGACCATGCGGCTTGGTGCGCATTTCTGCGATCTGTTTCGCTTCAGCCCCTTTAGCTACGGGCATTGGATTTTGCTGCAACGCGATAACGTGCCCTTGCCCAATGCATTGCCCGAATTGCTAGGCCGCGCACCGCAGCCCGTGGCGTATCAACGAATCGCACTCAAAGACGATTTCAGGATGTCCTGAGATCATCTAGGGCTTGCGCAAATTCATCCGCATCACCCAAGCGCCGCATCGGCGGCAGCGCATTCATCAGGCGGCGGCCATAGCCCATTTGCACCAAGCGCGTATCGCCCACCACCAATATGCCGCGATCACTTTCTCGCCGGATCAAACGGCCCGCGCCTTGCTTCAAAGCCACTGCAGCCTCGGGCACAGAATAATCAGCAAACGCGCTGCGGCCTTCAGCCTCAAGCCGCTGGCAACGCGCTTCGACCAGCGGATCACCAGGCGGCGGGAAGGGCAGCTTGTCGATGATCACCAATTGCAGCGCTTCACCCGGAATATCGATGCCTTCCCAAAACGAAGCGGAGGCCACGAGCACGCAGCCCTTACCGCCCTGAGAATCACCCATACGAAAGCGATCCACCAATTCACGTTTTGACATTTGACCTTGGATCAGCACGTCAAGCTGCCCATCCAAACTGCTCTTCAAACTCTCGCCAATGCTTTTAAGCGCGCGCAAGGTGGTGGTCAGCACCATGGTGCGGCCCGAGATGCGTAGCGCAGCATCGCGGGCCAGTTGCGCAATGCCTGCGCTGTGCCCAGGGTCGCTGGGCTTGGGCAATTCGCGCGGCACATACACCGCTGCTTGAGCAGGATAGTCAAACGGGCTTTGCGCCACCAGCACCTGCGCATCTTGCAAGCCGCAGGGCTCGGTAAACCAAGTCAATCGCTCATCATCGCCGAGTGTGGCTGATGTGAAAATCCAAGCGCGATTGCTGGGCTCAGCAGGCGGCGCAGTGGATGCATCTTGCCAAGGCGCATCGCGCATCAGGTCGTCAAGATTTTCTTCTTCGTCAGTCACATCTTCAGCTAGGGCAGGTACAGCAATCTTGAGCAGCTTTTCGCGCACGGTTTGCGCAATGTCCAGCGGCGCTTCCATGAGGCGAATGTGCTGGCCCACATCGAGCCAGCGCACCTGGCCTTTTTCTGGCGCAGCCAAAAAGCGCTTGGCGCGCTGCGCCATCTCGCGGGCTCGCTCATGCAAGCGCGCAAAATCCGGCGCAATTTCGCTCACCATATCTAAGCCCGCCATCGCCATCTGCAAGCTCTCTTCAACGCGACTCAAAGCCTCGGCCCAGTCTTGGCTTTGCAAACCCTCGGGCGCACTACCCTTCCAGCGCAGGCGGGTTTCTTTGGCAAATGCGGGTTGCTGACCCGCCACCAAGCGCAGATCACGCGTGGCTTTCTCGCAAGCGCCACACAGCTCATTCCAATCGACCAGGCCACGCGCCAAGGTGAGGCCCGCGCCCAGCATATCGCGCACAAAATCCAAGAGCTGCGCCGTTCCCAGCATCGCGCCTAAAAATTGCACGCCCGTTTCATTGAGCTGATGCGCTTCATCAAAAATGGCGATGCGCACCGTGGGCAGCAGCTCGGCCATGCCCGATTCGCGCACCGCCATATCGGCAAAAAATAAATGATGATTCACCACCACCACATCAGCAGACAGCGCCTGCTTACGCGCCAGCACCACATGGCAATTTTTGTATTGCGGGCAGGTGGAGCCCAGGCAATTCTCGCGTGTAGAAGTGACCAGCGGAATCACGCTGGAGCGTTCATCTAAACCGGGCAATTCGGCCAAATCGCCGCTGGGCGTGGTGACTGCCCATTTTTCGATTTTTCCTAGCGCCAGCAGCGCCGAGCGCTCCACATACTCTTGCCGGGCAAGTTTTAGGCGATGCAGGCAAAGGTAGCTGCTGCGCCCTTTGAGCAGGGCCGTGCGCGCGGGCAGGCCCAGCGCCTTGAGCAAACGCGGTAAATCGCGTGAGAAGAGCTGATCTTGCAAGGCTTTAGTCGCAGTAGAGACCATCACTCGCTCCCCAGAGAGCAGCGCCGGCACGAGGTAAGCAAAGGTTTTGCCCACGCCTGTGCCCGCTTCTACCACCAAAGCACCGCCCTGCTCGATGGTGCGCGCCACCGCATCGGCCATCTCGCGCTGACCTGTGCGCTGCGCAAAAGCTTCGGTGGCTTGGCCCAAGGCAGAGCCATCATCAAATACTGCAGCCACAGCCTGCGCCAAGCTGGAATAAGGCAAAACGTCGCTCATGCAGGCTCTTTGCCGTCGATCTCGATCTCAAGCCTCGAAATCTGATCTCGCAGGGCCAAGCGTCGCTTCTTTAAGCGGCGCAGCATCAGCTCATCGAGCGGGCTGGTGTCTGCCAGCCGGTCGATCATGGCATCCAGATCGGCATGCTCCATACGTAATTCGATGAGCTGGCGCTCCGGGGAGTGAAGGTTCGTATCCAAAATCAGACGGTGTTCAAACAGGGTAAATGCGGCGCTTTGACCCAGATTTCCCATGAGGCGGCGCTTTGCTTGTACGCGGGAAATCTGGGTTGAATGCCCTGATAATAGCGCCACATGTCTAACGGCTACAGAATTACCGCATCCACCGGCATCCACAAGGGTGATCGCGATTACCAGCAAGACCAAATCGCGCTGATCAATCATCCGCGCGTCAATGGTTGCATGCTGGGTGTGGTGGCCGATGGCATGGGCGGCAGAAGCGGCGGGCGCAAAGCATCAGACCAAGTCATGCTGACATCCAGTCAGTTATTTGAACGCTTTTCCCCCGAGCGCGATGACCCTCCCTCACTGCTCAAGCAACTGGTCGAAGAGGCTCATTTGGTGATTAAGCTCACCGCTATATCCTCTGAGCAAGAGCCGCACAGCACCTTGGCTGCCTTTTTGATCAACCCCAATGGAGAATGCCACTGGGTTCACACTGGCGATTCGCGCATTTATCACTACCATGGCAACAAAATGATCAAGCGCACATCGGATCATTCCTATGTGCAAACCTTGGTGGACAAGGGCGAGATCACTGATGAAGAAGCCAATGTGCATCCTCAATCCAATATTCTCATGGGCTGCTTGGGCACGGAAGACGACCCACCCATGGATTTTCACTACATCCCCAGCCTGAGGCCCGGCGATGTGCTGATGTGCTGCTCCGATGGTGTGTGGCATTATTTTTCTCCGACGGAGCTGGGATCGGTGCTGTCAGCACTCACCCCGCGCGAGTCCACCGAATTTTTGATCGACAAGGCTCGCTCGCGCGCTCGCGGCACCGGAGACAATCTCTCGATCGCGGTGGTCAAACTCGAACCACTCATCGAGCAAGGCGTAACCGCCGTGCGCAAAATCGAGATTCCTTCGATTCACTCGATCAAAGCGGGCAAGGCTTAGGCTTTTGCGCCCGCTGACCTGAGCGATCGTAGTTTCCAAACAGCGCCCTCAGATAACTACAAAATCAATAGCACTCTGCGCAGATTCTATGCCGGGCGAAGGCACTTTTTGCTCTAAATCGCGAGATTCAAGCTTACCCACGCGTACACCCAGCAGTCGAAAGCGTTTGCTCAAATCCACGCGCTTCAAGGCCAGCCCTGCCGTGCGGCGAATAAGTTGCGCATCATCGGTGGCTTCGGTTAGCGTAATGTCGCGCGTGACGATTTTGAAATTGCCCCAGCGCAGCTTGATGCCAATCGTGCGGCCCTTGTAGCCCTTGCGCCGTAAATCTGCGGCAACGCTGTCGCACAGCTCGGTGAACACCGCGCCCAGCTCGGCTTTGTCATGCACCGCATGCAAATCGCGCTCAAAGGTGGTTTCGCGGCTCATGCTCACGGGCTCGCTCTCGGTCTCTACCGGGCGGTCATCGCGGCCCCATGCTGCATCGTGCATCCAAGCGCCATAGGTTTTGCCGCAGCGCTCGATCAAAAAAGATTTTTCTTGCGCGGCTAGCTCGCCAATGGTGTGGATGCCTATAGCTTTGAGCTTTTCATCGGCCTTGGGGCCAATGCCATTGATCTTGCGTGCGGCCTGTGGCCAGATCTTTTCTTGTAGATCGGCTTCGTAGACGATGGAGATGCCATTGGGCTTATTGAACTCACTGGCCATCTTGGCGAGCAGCTTGTTGGGCGCTACACCGATGGAACAGGTGAGGCCCGTGGCATCAAAAATACTCTTTTGAATAAGCCGAGCCAGCACGCGCCCGCCTTCGCGCTGGCCGTCGGGCACCTCAGAAAAATCGATGTACACCTCATCGACCCCACGGTTTTCCATCACCGGCGCAATCTCGGTGATGATGCGCTTGAACTCGCGCGAGTAGCGCCGATATTCCTCAAAATCCACCGGCAACAAAATCGCCTGCGGGCACAGCTTGGCAGCTTTCATCGTGCCCATGGCCGAGCCCACGCCAAAGCCACGCGCAATGTAATTGGCGGTGGTGAGCACGCCGCGCCCGGTGTAGCTGGCAAGGCGCGGAAAGGCTTCGACTGGAATCTCATGCGTGTGCAAATCGCCTTGCGCCGCGCGCAATTGCTCGCGAATCGCGCCACCGCCGCCCACCACGACCGGCTCTTTTTTCAATTGCGGATAGCGAAGCAATTCCACGGAGGCGTAGAACGCGTCCATATCGAGGTGGGCAATGCGGCGGATCGAAGTCATGTATTCACGACTTTATCGCACAGCCGCATTTATTTACAAATTCCCAAATCCATTTGAATCACAGCCCGCGTATAGCAAGCGGGAACCTCGAAACCCTCACCCTTTTCGGATTTACTGGAGATTTGTATGAAATTCACGAAAACTGTTTTGCACACCGCCGCTTTGGCCTGCGTGTGCGCGGGCGCGGCGCTGGTCAGCCCCAGCTTTGCTTCTAGCCACCGCGAAGCGCCCTTTATCACCACTGTGCCCAAAGCGGACAACACTGACTTTTATATGTTCCGCAGTTATGAGACGGGCCGCACCGATTATGTGACGCTGATTTCCAACTACGTGCCACTGCAAGATGCGTACGGTGGCCCGAACTATTTCAAGATGGATCCCAACGCCCTCTATGAAATGCACATCGACAACAACGGCGATGCCAAAGAAGACATCACTTTTCAATTCCGCTTCAACAACACGCTGGCCAATAGCGGCAAAGGCGTGGAGCTGCCGATTGGCGGCAAGATGGTGGCGATTCCACTCACGCAAGCCGGCGGCATTGCGAATGTGAACGATGCCAACTCCAACGTGCGCGAAACCTTCACCATGAACATGGTGCGCGGTGATCGCCGCAAAGGCACGGTTGCTCCTGTGGCCAAAGCCGCAGGTGGCACCACGTTTGACAAGCCAGTGGATTACATCGGAGTCAAAACTTTTGGCAATGCAGCGGCTTATGAGACCTATGCCAATCAGCATGTGCATAGCGTGAACTTCCCCGGCTGCCCAGCGGGCAAAGCAGCAGGCAAAGTGTTTGTGGGTCAGCGCCAAGAAGGCTTTGCGGTAAACCTTGGGCCGATCTTTGACTTGGTCAACGCCACAGCCGCGCAAATCACCAACCCAGCACTCATCAATGCCTTTGCAGTCAACAGCATTCAAGACAAAAACATCACCACGATGGCCATTGAGATTCACAAAGATTGTTTGACAGCAGGCAATGGCACAGGCGACCCCGTGATTGGCGGCTGGACCACCGCCAGCATGCGCCAAGGCCGCTTGCTCAACAACGCGCCAGCCTCTGGCCACCAAACCTCCGAGAAGGCGGGCGGCGCTTGGGTTCAGGTCTCTCGCTTGGGCAATCCACTGGTCAATGAAGTGGTGATTGGCCTGCGCGACAAAGACAAATTTAACGGCTCGCATCCTAGTGGCGATACGCAATTTTTGGATTATGTGAGCAATCCCACGCTGCCCGCACTGCTCGGCTTGGTGCTGGCTGGCAATGCGGCAGGTCTTGCGCCCACCAACTTCCCGCGCACCGATTTGATCACCACTTTCCTCACGGGTATCAATGGTGTGAACAAACCAACGACGGCTACACCCTCAGAAATGCTGCGCCTGAACACGGCAATAGCACCCGTGGCTTTTGCTCAGCAAAACCGTTTGGGTGTCGCAGGTGAAGTACTCCGCGTCGGTGGCGTGGCCAATCTGGC
>JAYVJQ010000032.1:0-3560 GCA_043769055.1 Allobrachymonas sp. | reverse complement strand
GGCTACCAAGCCTTGCACATCTTTTAAATTCACGCGACCTGATTGCAGATCGGTCATGTGAACGTCAATGGCCTCGAAGCCTACGGAATCGAAGCAGTAAGCCATTTCGATGTGGGAATTGACGCCCTGCTCGCGCAGGATGGCGACTTTGGGGCGCTGGGTGTGGATGGCCGGTGCAGTGCTAGATACTCCTGATTTGATAGCACTCCGCGCAGATTTCATCCCGTGTACCTGTAATTTTTGCTTTAAATTCTCACTTAGAACAATGCTGAGGCCGGGATCTTGCGGGTCGCCAACGCTCGCATGCTCCATGTCGGCACACGCAGGATTGTCGCGGCCTTGGGCGATGCGCCAGCTCACGCTGTCCCACACCTGATGCAGGTCTTGCAACTTGGCAGAGAAGACTTTTTTGGCATCGCGCCAGATGGTGATTTCGCCTTTACCATCGTCCAATGCGGCATGCGCAGGACGAGTTTTGCCGATGAAGTGGCTGTGCTTAGACAGGCCGTGCTCGCGCAGGGTTTGCATGACCTCGTTGCGCTCTGCGGTGCGCACTTGGATCACCACACCCAGCTCTTCGTTAAATAAGGCTTTGAGCGTCATTTCTTCTCTGCGAGCTGAAACTTGCGTAGCCCAATTTTTACTGTCACCATACTCGGCGCGGCTGTCGGTGATGCCATCGCCTTCAGTTAAAAGCATGTCGATATTCAGGCTCACGCCGACGTTGCCTGCAAAGGCCATTTCAGAGACGCAGGCGAGCAGGCCGCCATCGCTTTTGTCGTGATAGGCGAGCAGCTTGCCTTGAGATCGCAAGGTATTGATGGCGTTGACGAGGTTTTTCAAGTCATCCGCGCTGTGCAGATCGGGCACTTCTTGGCCTTCTTGATTCAAAGCCTGCGCGAGCACGGAGCCGGCCATGCGTTTGCTGCCTTGCCCGAGGTCGATCAAGATCAAGGTGGTATCGGCATCCGTGCGATCAAGCTGCGGCGTGAGCGTGTTGCGCACATCGGTTAATGACGTAAAGGCGCTGATGACCAAAGAGACGGGGGAGACGACTTTGTGATCGCCGCTTTCATCTTTCCACTGCGAGCGCATGGACAGCGAATCTTTGCCCACGGGGATGCTGATGCCAAGCGCGGGGCAGAGCTCCATGCCCACGGCTTGCACGGCCTCAAACAGCTTGGCATCTTCGCCTGCTTCGCCGCACGCGGCCATCCAGTTGGCTGAGAGTTTGACTTTTTTGAGCTCGATCGGCGCGGCGAGCAAATTGGTGATGCTCTCAGCCACTGCCATGCGGGCAGCGGCGGCAGCATTCCAAATAGCCAGCGGGGTGCGCTCGCCCATGCTGAAAGCCTCGCCACAGTAGCCCGCGTAATCGGCCAGCGTCACGGCGCAATCGGCCACGGGCACTTGCCAGGGGCCGACCATTTGATCGCGGTGCGTGAGGCCACCCACGGTGCGGTCGCCAATGGTGATGAGGAAGCGTTTGCTGGCGACAGTGGGGTGGCTCAGCACTTGGATGACAGCATCTTGCAGGACGATGCCAGTGAGGTCGATCGGTTTGAATTGGCGCTGGAGGGTTTGCACATCGCGGTGCATTTTTGGGGTTTTGCCGAGCAGGACGTTCATTGGCATGTCCACCGCTTTGTTTTTCTCGTCGGCAACGGTGAGTTGGCGTGGGTCAGTCACCTTGCCCACGACAGCAAACGGACAACGCTCGCGTTCGCAGAAGGCTTTGAATTGCTCCAACGAATCAGCCGCAATCGCCATCACATAACGCTCTTGGCTTTCGTTACACCAAATCTCTTTGGGTGCCATGCCAGTTTCTTCGAGCGGAATGGCGGAGAGATCGAAGATCGCGCCACGGCCTGCGTCGTAGACCAACTCGGGGAAGGCGTTAGAGAGTCCTCCCGCGCCCACATCGTGAATCGCCAGAATAGGATTGTCTTTGCCCAGCCGCCAGCAATGGTTGATGACTTCTTGCGCGCGGCGCTCGATCTCGGGGTTGCCGCGTTGCACGGAATCAAAATCCAGCTCAGCCGCATTCGCACCCGAAGCCATCGAACTGGCCGCACTACCGCCCATGCCAATGCGCATGCCCGGGCCGCCAAGTTGGATGAGCAAACTTCCCGCTGGGAATTCGATTTTGTGGGTGAGATCGGCATCAATCGTGCCGATACCGCCCGCAATCATGATGGGCTTGTGATAGCCCCAATGCGTGCCGGCGATGGTTTGCTGGAAACTGCGGAAATAGCCCGCCAAATTCGGGCGACCAAATTCATTGTTGAAGGCAGCGCCGCCAAGTGGCCCTTCGGTCATGATTTGCCAGGGGGTGGCGAGGTGTTTTGGGAAGCTTTGCGCTCCGGGAAGACCGTTAAATGGGGTCAGAGCAGAATTTCGTTCGTGGTTTTTAGCCTCCGTTGAGGTAGGTGTCCTGAATTCTGATCTGACCCCATTTAACTCGCCAACCCCAATTCCCGGCCTGACCCCATTTAACTCACTTAATTCGCTGACTGTGAAGCCCGTGAGCCCCGCCTTGGGCTGCGCGCCTCGGCCTGTGGCGCCTTCATCGCGGATTTCGCCGCCTGCGCCTGTGGCAGCTCCTGCGAAGGGGCTAATCGCTGTGGGGTGGTTGTGGGTTTCCACCTTCATCAAGACGTGGCGTAATTTACTCTCTTTTTGATAGCAAACTTCGCTTATTTTATGCCGGCTAGTGGAGATTTGGCATAAAAAACCTCTGCTACACCGCCTTCCATGACGGCGGAGTTGTCGCTATACGCCACCACGCTGTAATGCGGCGCGAGAGCGTGGGTGTTGCGGATCATGCCGAAGAGAGATTTATCTTGTGGCGCACTGTCAATGGTGAATTGCGCGTTGAAGATTTTGTGGCGGCAGTGTTCGCTGTTGGCCTGCGCGAACATCATGAGTTCGACGTCGGTGGGGTTGCGGCCTAGCTGGGTAAATGCATCGAGCAAATAGTCAATTTCGTCGCTTGCCAGCGCGAGGCCGAATTGTGTGTTGGCTTGGCTTAATGCGGCGCGGCCTTGGATCAACACATCGACGGTAAGCATTGGCTGCTCGGGCAGTTCGTTAAACAAAGCTAGTGCTGCTTGCGGCTCGAAGGCAACGGATTCTGTCATGCGGTCATGCAGCAGGGCGGCTATTTTGCTGAGTTCTTCCTGCGATAAAACAGATTTTTTGAGCAAACCTTTTTTCAGCTCCACGCGCACATGCATCACGCGCTCCACGCGCCTCACATTCAAGCCACAGTTGCGCGCAATATCCGTGGCTTTTGAGGCCCAAGGCGACACAGTACCTAAGCGCGGCATCACCACGATGAGTTGGCCTAAATCAATCTGGTTACGGCCTTCGGTATAAGGCACGCCATAGGTGAGCAAGGCAGCGAGCTTCGTCTGCGCATCTGCATCCACCACCTCAGAAGTTTGCACCCAATGCACCCATTGCGCATGCAAGCCAGTGACTTGCGGCAGAAGAGCTTGGGCTTTGGACAGGAGTTGCGCGGCTTGGGAAGTGGGCAGGGCGCGGCTGCCGGGAAAGGT
>JAYVJQ010000031.1:0-3430 GCA_043769055.1 Allobrachymonas sp. | reverse complement strand
TTGAAGCCATTGGCTTGATCGACTCTCTGTGCAGAGCGTTCGTAAGGCATGGCCTGCAAATACAAATCTCGCTCAATAAGGCTGGCTTGATTGACCAAGATGCGTAATGCCTCGCCTGCGCCATCCAGGCCGTTGTTGAGCAGGCATTCGTAGGCTGCTTGCATGTTGGGTGTGCCATCTTGGTGGGAATCAATTTGTGTGCGTTGTGCCATGATAATTTCTTTCTGTGAAGACCTCAGAGCCTGCCGGCGGCGGGTTAATGCATGAGTACATGCATAACCGGGGCTTGCCTCCGGCGGCCTGGCTGGGGCCTTGAGTAAATAAGTTTCCGAATGCCCTGCGTTTATACGCGGGGACGGAATTTACAGAAAGAATGTTGCACTAGCAATTGATCAGTGTGATCCAACTTGCCAGAAGCAAATAATACATTTCCCGATGCCTCTTTTTTCTCAGTAAAAGCAACTTTCTGCGGAGTTCCTTCAGGGATTAAGGTGCAACAAATTTCGTCAGTAAGAGATTTTTTCCTGGATGCACTTGCACAATTGGCAACTACATACGGAATTTTATTTTGATCTAGAATTTTTTTGTACAACCAAGATTTACCATTACCACTTTCACCAAAAATCATAGTATGCATGGAACCATTGATTGAATCTAAAAGTGCCTCTTCTAATTTAATTCGAGGCACATACATCTTAAGATTTACGTCTGGATTCCTTGGCGTGAATATCGTTGAAATTGGTTTTTTGTCAATTAGTGTGGCCATGGCAAAATAAATACTAGTAATTTATTTGTCACAATATACATCATTAAGAACAATATTTCACTGGACAACATGTATTTCTCAACAGTGCAGAAATGGAGGTTCTGTATTCCACAGTTTGAGAAGTTGAAGTCTTTTGTTATTGCTTTCTTCGCAGCGATATTTTATGAATTTCATAGCGCTCCGCGTATATTCCAAGGCTGCTGTAGGCTTGTTTAGTTGAAATTATTTTCACTTAAACGAGCCACATATATTTTGGAGCGCCAATGCTCGCATGCTAACCAACCTGCAGGGTGCGAGGTGGGTGATGGGATGCGCGGCTGTTCCATTCGCGCTCGCTTGTGAGCTTGCGCGCCAAGGGCGGTGGTGATGCAAACCAACTTAGCGCGCCAACAACATCACTGCGCGTGGTGAACTGCTGCGCAGCGCATCGCACGCCTCGTGCCAACGTGATCGGGTGGCGCGAAACCTGTAGAGCACCAAAAATTTAAAGCAAAAACGACCTCTGCCAGATATAAAACCTACATAGTTTGCTATCAAAAAAATAGCGACTTGAGTTTCCCCAAGTCGCTATTCATCGAGAGCTAAAGATTATGAAGCGAAGCTTACGCTGCCTCAGAAGTCTCCGCTGCATCGCTGATACCAGCCAGCTCCGCTGCTTCCGCATCGGCGATGGCGCGGCGCTCGGCGTCGTCCATGGCTTCGCGGGCTTTGCGGGCTTTGTGGTAGGCCATGCCGGTGCCTGCGGGCACGAGGCGGCCCACAATCACGTTTTCCTTCAGGCCACGCAGCTCGTCGCGCTTGCCCATGATGGCAGCCTCGGTGAGCACGCGGGTGGTCTCTTGGAACGACGCGGCAGAGATGAAGCTGTCGGTGGACAAAGAGGCTTTGGTGATACCCAAGAGCAGGTTAGTAAACGTGGCAGGAATCTTGTTGTCAGCGCGCAGAGCGTCGTTGGCATCCAAGAGCTGTGAACGCTCAACTTGCTCACCAGCGATGTAGCTGGAGTCGCCCACATTGTCGATCACCACGCGGCGCAGCATCTGGCGCACGATGGTCTCAATGTGTTTGTCGTTGATTTTCACGCCTTGCAAGCGATACACATCTTGCACTTCGTCCACGATGTAGCGGGCGAGTTCCTCGGAGCCGAGCAAACGCAAGATGTCTTGCGGATCGGCTGGGCCGTCCACCACGTTCTCGCCTTTGTTGACCACTTGGCCTTCGTGCACCAAAAGGTTTTTCTCTTTCGGAATCAGCTCTTCCCAGACTTTGCCTTCTGGATCGGTGATCTGCAAGCGAACCTTGCCTTTGGTTTCTTTACCGAAGGAGATCGTGCCGGTCATCTCAGCCAAAATGCCTTTGTCTTTCGGTGAGCGGGCTTCAAACAGCTCAGCCACGCGCGGCAAGCCGCCCGTGATGTCTCGCGTTTTCTGGCCTTCGACCGGGATGCGGGCCAGCACTTCGCCAGGGCCCACATCTTGACCATCACGCACCTGAATCAGCGCACCGACTTGGAAGCCAATCGTCACCGAGTGATCGGTGCCGGGGATTTTGACTTCTTTGCCAGCAGCGTCGATCAGCTTGACCTGTGGGCGCACCACTTTCGTGGAGCCACGGCGCTTGGGATCGATCACCACCAAGGTGGACAAGCCGGTCACTTCGTCAACCTGCTTGGCCACGGTGAGGCCTTCTTCCACATTCTCGAACTTGGCTTGACCCGCGAATTCGGTGATCACAGGGCGTGTGAGCGGATCCCAGTTGGCCAAAATCTTGCCGGCTTTGATGGCTTGATCGGCTTTGACGGCCAACACCGCGCCGTAAGGCACTTTGTGGCGCTCGCGCTCGCGGCCATTGTCATCGGCAATGATGATCTCGCCAGAGCGAGAAATCACCACCAACTCGCCTTTGCGGTTGCTCACATAGCGCATCGTGCTGTTAAAACCTATCGAGCCTGCGCTCTTGGCTTCAACGCTGGAGGCCACGGCTGCGCGCGATGCGGCTCCACCGATGTGGAAGGTGCGCATGGTCAACTGCGTGCCGGGCTCGCCGATGGATTGCGCCGCAATCACACCCACTGCCTCACCCATGTTGATCAAGCCGCCACGACCCAAATCACGGCCATAGCACTTGGCACACAAGCCAAAGCGGGTTTCGCAATTGAGCACGGTGCGCACTTTGACTTCATCCACGCCGGCTGCCTCGATCATCTCGATCTCGTCTTCTTCTAGCAGGTGGCCAGCGGCCACGAGCACGGAGCGATTCTCGGGATGCAAGATGTCTTCCACTGCGGTGCGACCCAAAATACGGTCGCGCAGGGAGTCAATCGTCTCGCCGCCCTCGACGATGGCGCGCATGACTTGGCCGTTTTGCGTGCCGCAATCGTCTTGGATCACCACGAGGTCTTGCGTCACGTCCACCAAGCGGCGGGTGAGGTAGCCAGAGTTCGCCGTCTTCAATGCGGTATCGGCCAAGCCTTTACGCGCACCGTGGGTGGAGATGAAGTACTCCAACACGTTCAAGCCTTCGCGGAAGTTGGCGGTAATGGGCGTTTCGATGATCGAGCCATCTGGCTTGGCCATCAAGCCGCGCATACCGGCCACCTGACGAATCTGCGCAGCAGAGCCGCGCGCGCCAGAGTCGGCCATCATGTAGATGGAGTTGAAGGAT
>JAYVJQ010000030.1:0-9860 GCA_043769055.1 Allobrachymonas sp. | reverse complement strand
GCGCAGATACGTTTGCGACGAGTTGAGATGGTTTGCGTCACGACCTTTCGTAGCGAACCACGCAAATAGCGAGCGCGAATGGCCGCGCTGCGCATCGCATCACCCACCCCGCGCCTCGATGATTGATTGGTGTATGAACGGTGGCGCGCCAATGTTTGCTCGCCATACGGCATCAAGGTGCGGTGGGCGTGACAGGAATGGGCGGCGCGGCCATTCGCGCTGATGAGAAAAATGGGGTCGGATCACAATTCAGGACAACGATTTAGCCGAAGCGAATTCAAGCTCAGTCGAAATTGTGCTCCGACCCCACTTTTCTCATCAGACGATTCCTATCGCGGCCACCGTGCCAATGTACGAAATATGCACGTAACTCGAAGCAAGAAATACTATAAATTCAATAGCACTCCGCGCAGATTCCATGACGGCCATCTGCCCGAAAAGCTTAAAAATCACACTTTTAACCCATCACGCACAGTCGGATAACGCAACACCACCCGCAGCTCCCGCTTCATGCGTTCATTCGTCAAACGTCGCGATTCGCTCATGAAGCTGAGCAGCATCATTGGCAAGCTACCCTGCGCAACTTCGCGGCTGATACGAGCGGGACGGGGGAGTTGGTAAAGGTCTGCGGCGAGATCGAAATAGTCGCCCATTTTGAGCTGCGCGTCATCGGTGATGTTGTAGGCGCGCTGGGGTTTGCCGCGCCATAGAGCAGCGATGCAGGCGCGGGCTAAGTCGTCGGCTTGGATGTGATTGGTGTACACATCATCTTGCGGCATCAACACCGGCGTGCCTTTTTCCAAGCGGCCTCGCGGCGTGCCGCCTTCTCGATCCTGCGCGTAAATGCCAGGAATGCGCAAGATGCTCGCTGTAATAGCGTCGCGTGCAAAGGCTTTGATTTGCGTTTCTGCATCGACCCGGCGATGCGCGCGCGGGGTGTGGGCAGCAAGCGCGCGCGCCTCGCTCACCCAATCGCCTGCGCAATCACCATACACGCCAGTCGTTGAACCGTAGACGAATTGGCTGGGCAAGCTGCGGCGGCGCAGGGCTGCGAGAAGATTGAAGGTACGCGTATCTCGCCACCATTCTTGCGCGTTCTCCGTAGGTGGAGGCGCGAGATGCAACACGCGATGGGCGATACCGGCCAAGCGCGCGAGGCTGGCTGGCGCATCTAAATTCCCCACCAACGGCTCAATTCCCACTGCGCGCAAAGCAGGCGCGCGTGCGCAGCTGCTGGTGAGCGCGAGCACGCGAATGTGCGTGGGCAATTGCTGGGCAACGCGCAAGCCCACATCGCCACAACCCACGATCAATAGGCGTTGTTGACGGAAGCGGCGGGGCAGTGCGCCCAAGGGATTCATATTTGAGGGCAAAATCAGGGCTTCGCTAGAAAAATCATCTACTCGCTATTGTCCTATGTCTTTCCAAATCACCATCCAGCCCAGCAATCGCCAATTCAGCGTACAGCCCGATCAATTCATCCTCGCCTCAGGCATTGCCCAAGGCATTGGCCTGCCCTATGGCTGCAAAGATGGCGCTTGCGGCAGTTGCAAATGCAAAAAAATCTCTGGCTCGGTTGAGCACGGCCCGCATCAATCGAAGGCGCTGAGCGCCGAGGAAGAAGAAAACGGCTTCGTGCTGACTTGCTGCGCCAAGCCATTGAGCGATGTGGTGCTTGAATCCAAACAAGTGACTGAAGCCGGCGCATTCCCGATTAAGAAAATGCCCAGCCGCGTGATGGCGCTAGAAAAACTCTCGCATGATGTGATGCGCGTGAAGCTGCAATTGCCAGCGAATGATGTGGTGCAGTATCACGCCGGGCAGTATGTTGAATTTTTGCTGCGCGATGGCGCGCGCCGCGCATACAGCATGGGCAATGCGCCGCACACGCTGGATGCAGCCGCGCCCATGATTGAGCTGCATATTCGCCACATGCCGGGTGGCAAATTCACCGACCATGTGTTTGGCGCAATGAAAGAAAAAGAAATTTTGCGTATCGAAGGGCCATATGGCAGCTTCTATTTACGCGAAAGTGACAAGCCGATTGTGTTCGTGGCCTCGGGCACCGGTTTTGCGCCGATCAAAGCGCTGATCGAGCACATGCAATTCAAAAACATCACGCGCCCAGCAGTGCTCTACTGGGGAGGCCGCCGCCCCGCAGATTTGTATTTGGATACGTGGGTCAAAGAGCGTTTGGCCGAGATGCCGAATCTGCGCTACGTGCCTGTGGTCTCTGATGCATTGCCGGAAGATGGGTGGACGGGGCGCACGGGATTTGTACACCAAGCCGCAGTCGCAGATGTGGCCGATATGAGCAGTCATCAGGTCTATGCCTGCGGCGCGCCCATCGTCGTGGATTCAGCGAAAAAAGATTTCGTTGAGAAGTGCGGCTTGGCCCTTGACGAGTTTTACGCAGATTCATTCACCACGGAGGCCGACAAGGCCAAGGCTTGAGACCTCGGCTTTGTCATAGCCACAAGCTCTCAGCCTTGCTTCTGTGCGTCGTGCTTTTGATGCTTGATGCGGCGGCTTTGCTTGTCTTGCATGCGATCGAGTTTTTTCCACTCGCTTCGCATTACTGTGCCATCAGCTTTGGCATTGGCCTCAGCTTGGTTCACGCGGGCTTGGCCTTTTTCTAGGCGCGCAGTTTCTTTTTGATTAAGCTGGCCCGATGCCACACCTTGGTCAATGCGCGCCTGCTGTTTGTCTTCTCGCTTGTCCACGCGCGGCATGGTGGCTTGGGTGGTGGTTTGTGCAAACACTGCGCCTGCTAAGGTCAAACTCAGGGCAGCAATCAGGGTATGAAATTTCATCATGTTCTCCATCGGGTTAAGACTGTGGTGGGTTGCTGACAGAAGCGATTAGCAACTGTGCATACAACGCGCCTCGGTAGCAACCCGCTGACTAGGGAAATGCAAAGCAAGGTAAAGTTGAGTCAACCGCACTTTCCTCTACCCATCAGACCATGAACACCAACCGCAGAAACGCTATTAAATCAGTAGCTGCTAGCGCAATATTGATGCCGGCTACCCGTGCTTTTTCTCAAAATTTTCCATCTAAACCCATCCGCTGGATCATTGCCTCGGGCGCCGGCAGCTCGCTGGACGCGATTGCCCTCGCCATGCAAGATAAGCTCGCCGCCACGCTCGGCCAGCCGATCGTGATTGAAAACCGCCCACAAGCCGGCGGCACGGTGGCTACCAATGAAGTAGCCAAGAGCGCGGCTGATGGCCATACCTGGCTACTCGGCTTCAATGGTCCGGTGGCGTTTGCGCCGTTTTTGTATAGCAAGCTTCCCTACAACCCGTTGCGCGATCTTGCACCCGTGATCCTCACCACCTCACAGCCCAACATCATCGCGGTCAACGCCAATGTGCCTGCGAACAATATGCGCGAATTGGTGGCGCTGCTCAAAGCCAGCCCCGGCAAATACAACTACGCCTCGGTAGGCAATGGCTCATCGTCCCACCTCACGATGGAGTATTTGAAAGCGCTCACCGGCACATTTGCCGTGCACATCCCGTTTAACGGCGGGCCGCCCGCCGTGCTCGCCACTGCCGGCGGCGACACGCAAATCCTCGCCACCGTGCCCACGCTCATCCTCCCGCAAGTGCGCGCAGGCCGCATGAAAGCATTGGCCGTCACCGGCAAAACGCGCTACTCGCTTACGCCTGATTTACCCACGGTAGAAAGCTCAGGCCTCAAAGAACTGGCCGGCTTCGAAGCTATCGCGTGGAATGGTGTGCTCGTAGCAGCCAACACACCGCGCCCCATCATCGACCGCATCAACGCCGCCATCAACGCTGCGATGAAGGAAGCGAGCGTGATGGAGCGCATGAAGACGGCTGGGCTGGATACCGTGGGCGGCAGCGCAGATGATTTTGGCAAACTGATCGCCGATGAGGCCAAGAAATGGGAACCGATCATCAAGCGCTCAGGGGCTAAGCTGGATTGAGCTGGATTGAGCTGGATTGAGCTGGATTCTATTTCGCGCATACAAACTCAACAACACAGAAAGCACAGAAATCACACAGAATTCACAGAAAAAATGCAGTTAAAAAATTCTGGTTTTCTTTCTGTGTCTTCTGTGTAATTTCTGTGCTTTCTGTGTTCCGCATTTCGTATTTCGCATTTCGTATTTCGTACTTTATTTTCTTGGAATGATCATGCAACGCCGACAACTCATCTCCCTCGCTACCAAATCCATAGCACTCAGCGCACTATCCTTCCCGGCTACCAGTGCTTTTAGCCAACAAAAACCCATCCGCCTCATCGTCCCCTACGCCGCTGGTGGCCCGATTGATGTGACGGCGCGTTTGATTGCTGAGCAGGTGAAGACGAGCCTAGGCACAGTCATCATCGACAACAAACCCGGCGCAGGCGGCAACATTGGTGCGGACCTCGTGGCCAAGGCCGCTCCCGATGGTTTCACGATTGGCATTGCCGCGCTCGCCACGCATGCCATCAACCCGTGGCTCTATACCAAGATGCCGTATGACGCAGGCAAAGATTTCGCGCCGATTACGCAAATGCTGCGCGTGCCCAATGTGCTCGTGATGAATGCCGACACCGCCAAGCGATTGAACATCCACACCTTGCAAGATTTCGTGGCATACGCCAAAGCCAATCCCGCCAAGCTCAACTACGGCTCAGGCGGCAACGGCTCGGGCGGCCATCTGGCGGGTGAAATGTTCAAGCAACGCGCCGGAGTATTTGCCGTACACATCCCCTACAACGGCGGCAACCCTGCGCAGCTCGCGCTGCTCTCCGCCCAAGTCGATTTCAACTTCGACAACCTCGCCACCGCCGCGCCCAATATCCGTAGTGGCAAGCTCAAGGCCTTGGCGGTGACCACGCTCAAGCGCAGCAGCGCCATGCCCGATGTGCCAGCACTCGCCGAGGCCATGCCCAATTTGTTCAGCGGCTTCGCTGTAGACACATGGTGGGGTCTAGTCGCTCCCGCCGGCACGCCCGCAGATGTGATGGCCAAACTCAACGCAGCCTTCACAGCAGCCCTCAAATCCCCCGAAACCCAAACCCGCTACGCCACCCTCATGGCCGAGCCATCACCCAGCAGCCCGCAAGAGTTTGCAGCTTTCATGCAAACCGAGCGTGCCAAGTATGAAAAGCCGGTAAAGGCGAGTGGGGCGAGGGTGGATTGAACATGCAAATTGATCGTTTAGCGATGCTGCTGTTTGCAGCTCTCTTTTCTGCCTCGTCTTACGCATCGGGCAAGTTTGATGGTGTTTGGCAAAGCTGTGACTGGCTTCAGCAAGAGAATAGCGAAATTTGTACTGTAGCCGTCATTCATGAAAAGCAAGGCAAGGTTTGTGGATTTTGGTACTACTGGGCAACCTACCGTGAGTACGAAGGTAGGTTTATCGGTAGGGCGAATGGAGACTCGTTGAAATGGACGAGTGTATGTGGCAGACCCGGCAGCAGAGCAACAACAGAATGTCCCGCGTCGTCAGAAATAGCGTCAACACTGAAAGGCGTCGGGAAGGATGCATATGCTGAGTTGCAATGGTCGAAGACGAATGAGCGTGCCCTACTCTGCCGTGGAAAGCTTTATGAGTTTGACAACGAGTCTGGCCCTAAAACATGCTCTGATCTCAACCTTAATTCAGCACCAAGCCCACTTGTAAAGCGATCACTTAAATCAAAAAAGAGCAAACCTGGTGAAGCTGTGGAGGATGCGATTTGGCTTAAACAGTGCCTTAGCAAGTAGAGTACTTATAAGCTCTTTTAACTTAAACCTGCAACAAAGCTAAACAGAGCCAGACTCCTACTGCGTACGAAGTGAACACAACTCTTGCAGCCCTTGTAGAATATTTTTAGCCGTCTCATTAAACGGAGTTATCAATGTCATATCGGCCTTCCGTGACAATCAGCGAAAATGAACTCAAATCGCGGCCTGAGTACTACTTGAATCAAGTGGAATGGGAGGGATTCACGCTGCTCATCGAACGCAATGGGATCATCGCGGCGAAGATTCAACCGCCTGATTTATCAAGCGTTGCTGGCGAAAATCTGCTAAGCCGCAGGCGTGAAGTTTCTCATTATTGATCCGGCACGATGAAGTCTGAAGATTCCGTTCGGGCTGAGGTATCGAAGCCCCCCGCGAGCCCTTCGATACCTCAGGGCGAACGGTTATTACATCATCGGGCCGAAGCATTAGCAGCAGGATTACCGCGCTTTTCGTGCGCAACGCCAAAGACATTGAGAACTTTCCGGGCTTGCAGCTAGAGGTATGGACACCACCGCAGACAAACCCGCAAAAGTGACAGGCAGCCTCAACCACCCTTGCAATGCGCCATGAAATCTGTGGTGGCGCGGCCTAGGCGTCTGTCGCGGCGCAGCACCATGGTGAGGCGGCGTTGCGATGCGGGCAGGCTGGTTTTGATCTCGATCAAACGGCCAGTGCGCAAATCATCTGCGGCTGCGTGACGCGACAAGCAAGCTAAGCCTGTACCTGCGGCAGCTAAACGCTTGATGGCTTCGGTGCTGCCTAGCTCAAATCCTACATTCACTTGACCCAGGTGTTCGATCAGCCAGCGGTCACTGGCTTGGCGCGTACCTGAGCCTAGCTCGCGCAGAATCCAGGTGGCGTTTCTGAGCAGCGCTTTGCCTGCGCGGCCTTGCGCTAGCGCATGACCGGGTGCGGCCACCACCACCAGCTCATCGGTCAGCCAAGGTTTCACCAACAGATCGGGATGGGTCTGCGGGCCTTCGATGAAGCCAAGATCCGCATCCATGTTGACGACGGCAGCAATCACTTCGCTGCTGTTGGCAATTGCTAAGCGCACTTGACTCGTGCGATGCAGTTGTTGCCATGAAGCGATCAGCGCGGGCAACAGATACTCGCCAATCGTCAAACTGGCGGCAACGCGCAAGGGGGCGGCGTGCTCGTCGGTGAATAGGGTTTGCAGCTCAGCGCCTTGGCCCAGCAAAGCGATGGCATGAGGCAACAAAGCGCGGCCATTTTCGTTGAGCACCAAGCGGCGACCCACGCGGTCAAACAGTTGCACGGCTAGCGTGCTTTCAAGCTCGGCCAATGCGCTGCTGGCCGCGGACTGCGAGCGGGCGATGCGCCCAGCCGCTTCGCGCGCCGAGCCGCCTTGCGCAATCGCCACGAACACCTCGAGTTGCTTGAGCGAATAGCGCAGCCGAGGCTGTGCGATCAGGGAGTTTGAATGATTCATTTTTCCGATCAATTGAATCAATTTTATGCGCTTTTTTAATTCATATTATTTGCTTATTATTAAAAGTTATGTAGCTCATCAAGCCCCACACAACTTACAAAGAGACGATCCATGTTCAAGTTCCTCTCCAGCGAACCCTTGCACAACCCGCTGGCATCGCCCACGCCCACAACGGATACCGAGGTCAAGTGCACCACCTGCTACATGTGCGCGTGTCGCTGCGGCATTCGCGTGCATTTGCGGAGCGGCGAGGATGGGCCCGAGGTGCGCTACATCGATGGCAACCCGAATCACCCGCTCAATAAAGGCGTGATTTGCGCCAAGGGTGCATCGGGCATCATGAAGCAAATCTCGCCTGCGCGCTTGACGCAGCCCCTGCTGCGCAAGCCGGGCAGCGAGCGCGGCGCGGGTGAGTTTGATGTGATCTCTTGGGAAAAGGCTTTTGAGCTGCTGACCGATCGGCTCGCCAAGATCCGCGCCACCGACCCGAAGAAGTTTGCGCTGTTCACAGGCCGCGACCAGATGCAAGCCTTGACCGGCTTATTTGCGCGCCAGTTTGGCACGCCGAATTACGCAGCCCACGGCGGCTTTTGCTCGGTCAACATGGCCGCTGGCATGATCTACACGGTGGGCGGCAGCTTCTGGGAGTTTGGCGGGCCTGATTTGGATCGCGCCAAGTTGTTCATCATGATCGGCACAGCTGAAGACCACCACAGCAACCCGCTCAAAGTGGCGCTGTCTAAGTTCAAGCGCGGCGGCGGGCGCTTCATCTCGATCAACCCCATCCGCACGGGCTACTCGGCGATTGCAGACGAATGGATTCCCATCAAGCCCGGCACCGATGGCGCACTCATGATGGCGCTCTTACATGAGCTGATTCGTACCGAGCAGTTTGACCACGCGTTTGTGAAGCGCTTCACCAATGGCCCGCAATTGGTGGTGCTGGATGCTGGGGAGCGCGAAGGCCTGTTTGCCTTCGATCCCAATCCAGAAAAAGGCCCGCCCGGTGATGGCCGCAACCCGCACAACAAACTGATTTGGGATAAGGCCAGCAACAGCGTAAAAAACGCCTACCCCGAAGGCATTGCGGATGGCTGCGACCCTGCGCTGGAAGGCCACTACACATTGGCCGATGGCACGCGCGTTGCGCCATCGTTTCAACTGCTGCGCGAGCGCGTGCAAAGCTGCACGCCGCAGTGGGCTTCCGAAATCACAGGCATCTCGGCTGAGCGCATCAGCCAGCTCGCGCAAGAGATGGGTGATACGGCTTTGAAGCAAGCCTTTGAGCTGCCCATTCCTTGGACAGATGCTTGGGGCAAGGTTCATCCAACAACCCAAGCTCGCCCCGTGGCGTTTCACGCGATGCGCGGCTTGGCGGCGCATTCCAACGGCTTTCAAACCGTGCGGTCGCTCGCCGTGCTGATGAGCATTTTGGGCACGATTGATGCGCCCGGCGGCTTTCGACACAAAGCGCCGTATCCGCGCCACATCGTGCCAAACTATCGCGCCTTCAACGACCCGGCCATGATCAAACCCAACACGCCGCTGAACTCCGCACCGCTGGGTTTTCCGGCCAGCCCCGAGGAGCTGGCGATCAACCCCGATGGCTCGCCGATTCGAATTGATCATGCCTACTCTTGGGAGCATCCGCTGGCCGCACACGGGCTGATGCACAACGTCATCACCAATGCAGTCAAAGGCGATCCTTACCGCATCGACACGCTGATGATCTTCATGGCCAATATGGCTTGGAACAGCTCGATGAACACCATGGCGGTGCGCGAGATGCTCAACCGCAAAGACGACAAGGGTGAGCACATGATTCCCTTCCTCGTGGTGTGTGATGCCTTCCAGAGCGAGACCGTGGCCTTTGCTGATTTGGTGCTGCCCGACACGACCTATCTTGAGCGCCACGATGTGATGGGCATGCTGGATCGCCCGATTTCTGAATACGATGGCCCGGTCGATTCGGTGCGTATCCCCGTGGTCAAGCCCAAAGGCGAATGCAGGCCGTTTCAAGAGGTGCTGATCGAGATCGCCTCTCGCCTGAAATTCCCCGCCTTCACCACACCCGAGGGCGAGCGAAAGTTCAAAGGCTATACCGATTTCATCGTGAATTTCCAGCCCACACCCGGCATTGGTTTTTTGATGGGCTGGCGCGGCAAAGATGGCGAGAGCCACTTAAAGGGCGAGCCCAATCCCAAGCAATGGGAAATGTATGAGAAGAACAATTGCGTTTTCCAGTACCACATGCCTGAGTCCATGCACTACATGCGCAACTGGAATCGCGAGTATCTGGATTTCGCCAAAGACAAAGGTTGGCGGCAGAAAAACGACCCGGTGCAACTGGCTTTGTATTCCGATACTTTGCAGAGCTTTCGCTTGGCCGCACAAGGTAAAACGCCGGGCCGCCAGCCACCTGAGGAGCTGCGCAAGCGCATCGAAACTTATTTTGATCCATTGCCGTTTTGGTATCCCCCGCTGGAAGAAGATGCCACGGATCTCAGCGCATTTCCGCTCAACGCTTTGACGCAAAGGCCGATGGCGATGTATCACTCGTGGGATTCGCAAAACGCTTGGCTGCGCCAGATTCACAGCCACAACTATCTGCATGTGAATTCGGCCACAGCGCTTGCCGCCGGCATTGCAGATGGCGGC
>JAYVJQ010000029.1:0-2830 GCA_043769055.1 Allobrachymonas sp. | reverse complement strand
TGCTGCAAGGCACGGAGCCTAAGCTGGGGGCGAAGAAGTAAATGCCTCAAACAGTGGGCTAATTCAGTGGCGTGAGCGCCTTGCCGTTGATCAAATAGCCAATCAAATTATCCGCCGCTAAATTCGCCATCGCCTTGCGCGTAGGCACACTGGCGCTGCCGATATGCGGAGTGAGCACCACGTTTTTCAGAGCGAGCAGCGCGGGATTGACAGTGGGCTCGCCTTCAAACACATCCAAGCCTGCGCCTAGAATTTTATTGGCTGCAAGCGCCGCTGCAAGTGCATTTTCATCGACCAAGCCGCCTCGGCCAATATTGACCAAAGTGGCGGTGAGCTTCATGGCGGCGATCTCAGTTGCACCCACGGTGTGGTGATTCTCTGCTGAGTAGGGCAACACGATCACCACATGATCGGCCTGCGCAAACAGCTCTTGCTTGCTCACATATCGCGCTTTGACTTCAAGTTCGAGATCAGGCGCGAGGCGCGAGCGGTTGTGATAAATCACGTTCATGCCAAAGCCAAAAGCGCCGCGCCGAGCGACTGCGCGGCCAATGCGCCCCATGCCCAAAATGCCTAACGTGCTGCCATGAATATCAGCGCCGACAAACATGTCGTAGCTCCATTTTTTCCACTCGCCTGCGCGCAAATACGCCTCGCTTTCGCTCACACGCCGCGCCGTGGCCATGAGCAAGGCAAAGCCTAAATCGGCCGTGGTTTCGTTGAGCACTTCAGGCGCATTGGTGCCGATCACGCCCGCAGCGGTCATGGCGGGAATGTCAAAATTGTTGTAGCCCACGGCCATGTTGGCCGCGATTTTTAAATCGGGGCAGGCAGAAAGCACAGCCGCATCAATGCGCTCCCCACCCGTGGTGAACACGCCCTTCTTGCCTTGCAGCCGCGCAATGAACTGATCTTTGGGCCACACTTCATCGGCTTGATTCGTGTCCAACTCAAAATGAGCAGCGAGCTTATCGAGCACCTCGGGGAAGGTGGCGCGGGAGACGAGGATGGAAGGTTTTTTCATACAAAATAGGCCGATAGCCGGCATAAAATAAGCGCAGAGCGCTATTAAATTAGTAGTTAATCAAGCAAACCAAATCCAACCCATGATCACAAAGAGCGGAATCAAAATGCATGCCGCCCAAGCAATATAGCCAAAGAAGCTAGGCATTTTCACGCCCCGGTCTTCCACCACGGCTTTGACCATGAGGTTGGGTGCATTGCCGATATAAGAGTTCGCACCCATGAACACTGCGCCGGCAGAGATGGCCGCCAAGGTGGCTGCATGCGTGGTCATGAGCGTCTGCGGGTCGCCGCCTGCAAGGTTGAAGAACACGAGGTAGGTGGGCGCGTTATCTAAGAACGAGCTGAGTGCGCCCGTCGCCCAAAAGTAAGCCAGCGGGCTGGGCGAGCCATCGGCGCGGGTGACGCTGGCCACAATCGCGCTGAATGGCCCATCAATGCCCGCTTTGAGCATGGCAATCACGGGCACAATGGTGAGGAAAATGCCCGCAAACAATTTAGCCACTTCTTGCATCGGCCCCCAAGAGAATTGATTGGCTTCGTGGACTGACGATGCGGTGATTTTGAGCGATAGCACGGTGACCGCAATCAAGCCCAGATCTCGCACGATGCCTTGCAAGCCCACTTCTGTACCCAACACATCAAAATTCACACCCGGCTTCCACCCGCCGCTCATCAGCACCAAGCCCATGACGCAAAAGAGCAAAATGAAATTCACCTGACCATCAAAGCCAATGCCTTTGGAATCTGGCGTGGGATCAAACTTCAGCACCTCTTCACGCTTGTGATAGAAATAAGAATCCATCGCATAAAAAATTGCCAGTAGCGAGCCCACCATGAACAAGGTCTCAGGGAAGATATGTTTCACCGTCCAGAAAAAATCTACGCCCTTTAAGAACCCTAGAAACAGCGGTGGATCGCCCAGCGGCGTGAGCGAGCCACCCGCATTGCTCACGATGAAGATGAAAAAGACGAACACATGGGTTTTGTGCACACGATTGTCATTGGCCCGAATCAGCGGGCGAATCAGCAGCATCGATGCGCCCGTCGTGCCCATGAAGCTGGCCGCCACCGCACCAATCGCCAAGATGGCCGTGTTCAAGCCCGGGCTGCCATGCAAATTGCCCTTGATGTAAATCCCGCCCGAGACGGCAAACAAAGCGGTGAGCAAAATCACAAACGGAATGTATTCAGCCAGCAGCGCATGCACAAAGGCGCTGCTGACCGCAGGCAATCCAAAAATCAAACCAAACGGCACCAAAAAACACAGCGACCAAAACGCCGCCACTTTGCCAAAATGATGGTGCCAAAACTGCGGTGTGAGCAGCGGGCACAGCGCGATGCACAGCAAAATGCCAGCAAATGGAATGCCCCAAATCGCCGAGAGCTGCTTGCCATCGACTTCCGCAGCGAATGCGCCTGTGCTGAGCAAAGCAGCGAGGCTGACCAACAAGAATTGCGCGATGCCGCGTATTGTGAAAAACTTTGTATAGGCCATGATGGCTTGTCTCCGTTGAATATTTCAATTATGCCCAGAAACAAGCCCTTGGCCTGCGAATCAGCTTTCTTCTGGCTGACAGCTGGGCACTTCAGCGGCGCAGCCTGCCATCAGCTCCAATCACGGTCAGCTCCGTGAGGCGCGAGCCGTTATGACTCGCAGGATCAAACTTTACAAAGAAGCCACCTAAATCCAGCGGCTGCATTTTGGTTAAGGCCTCCAGCACCTTAGCGCGCGTTGGGCTGCCGCCCGCATTGCGAATCGCTTGCACGAGTACCAAGCCGCTGATGTAGCCTTCTAGACTGAAAT
>JAYVJQ010000028.1:0-6262 GCA_043769055.1 Allobrachymonas sp. | reverse complement strand
TTTAATTCAGAGGAACACAGAAAGCACAGAAATTACACAGAAGACACAGAATTTTTTCTTGAATTTTTTCTGTGCATTCTGTGTAATTTCTGTGCTTTCAGTATTCCGCATTCCGTATTTCTCAACGATCCATCATTTCAAAACGGCGGCATGCCTGCAGCCGAAGCTGCGTTTTCTATTGGCACAGCAAAGCCAATGCCAATAAAAGTCCTTGCCGATGTGGGGTTCATGATGGCCGTGACGATGCCGACCACTTCGCCGTCCATGGTCACCAGCGGGCCGCCGGAGTTGCCGGGGTTGGCGGCGGCATCGAATTGGATGAGGTTTTTCATCGTTTGCCCGCCATCGGGCGAGCGGAAGCTGCGCTTCAGGCCCGATACGATGCCAGCTGAGGCTGATGGCCCAATACCGAATGGAAAGCCCACCGCAATAACTTGATCGCCCACCGCCAAATCAGCCGTGGAGCGCATGGTGGCGGCGATTAAATCATCAGGAATTTTGCGCGCTTGCAGCACGGCCAAATCGTCTTCAGCCTGCACGCTTTTGATGTCGGCCTCGGCTTCCAGACCGTCCATGAAGGTGATTTTGATGCGATCTGCGCCTTGCACCACATGCCAGTTGGTCAAGATGATGCCTTTGTCCACAATCACCACGCCCGTGCCCACGCCGAATTCCACCTCATCATCTTCGGCCTTTAAATCGGGGGCGAGGCGGTCAATACCCGATTTGTCTGCTTTGTCGTCTTTTTTGGCTTTTTCTGTTGGCTTGGGCTTTTTGCTGCCGGGTGCTGCAGCCTTGGCTGATTTCATGTCATCCAAGCGACTTTTCTTAATGAAGCTGACCACACGCACGATGGATGGCCGCACATTCTCGTAAGCCGCCGCCGCTTGAGAGGGCAATTGCTGGGTGGTGAGAGTTTTCAAAACCGCTGCGTCAATGTCTTTTTGGGTTAATTCGCGTGTTTTGTTGTGCCAAACCTGCCACGACAGAGCGGCGCAGAGCGCGGCCAGCGCCATGAGGGCGACCCACAGGCTGCGCGCTTTGAGCCAATGGCTGCCCGTAGATATTCGCTTGCGCAGACCAGCGACAGGGGCGGCCGGCTCAGCCACCATCTGCTCGCCCGGGTTGGAAGCGGGGCGAGTGGGGCTGTAAAGGGGGCGGCGTGGCATGTAACGACCTATTGAACTTATACGTTAGCACAGTAGGGAAAAGTTTGCATCCGGCAAAACTTCATGCTGCATTGCAATACAATTTTGGTTTTCGCGCTGAATCAGCCATTTTGCCGATTCACAGAGCGCCGGGATAGAAGTTACCAGCCGGTTACCCCATCATTTATTTGACATCGGCCAGATTAAAAACCACAGAAAGACCCTCATGTCTGACGCAGTTCCCAACAAAAAGAAGCGGCCCGAGTTCCGCAATATCAATGCTTTCACTGATTTAACAACCTATCGCTTGCCGCTGGCGGGCTGGGTGTCGATCCTGCATCGCATCAGCGGCGCACTCATGTTTGTGCTCTTGCCTTTCATCATTTGGATGTTTGATAAATCACTTTCATCTGAGTTTTCGTATGCCAAGTTCACTGCGGCTTTCCGGGTGGGGATGTGGGGCTTGCCCGGCGTCGTGTGGAAACTGGTGGCTCTTGCGCTGATTTGGGCGTTTTTGCACCACTTCATCGCTGGGGTGCGCCACCTGATCATGGATGGATGGCACATGGTGGACAAAGAGTTTGCCAAAACATCGGCTGTCGTGACGCTGGGTTTGAGCGCCGCGCTCACACTCGGCATTGCTGTGAAATTATTTGGATGGATGTAAATATGTCAGTCAATTACGGCTCCAAACGCACCGTGGTCGGTGCATCTTATGGTTTCAAAGATTGGCTCAGCCAGCGCGCAACGGCGGTGCTGATGGCGCTGTTCACCGTGCTCGTGTTGATCCGCTTTTTGATGATCAAAGGCTCGGTGACTTATGTAGGCTGGGCCGGCGTGTTTGCCCCGCAGTGGATGAAAGTCATCACCTTCTCAGTGATCATTGCCCTGTGCTGGCATGTGTGGGTCGGCGTGCGCGACATTTTTATGGATTACGTCAAGCCTGTGAGCATTCGCCTCTCGCTGCAAGTGGCAACCATTGTGTATTTGATCGGTTGCGCAGGCTGGGCAATTCAGGTGCTGTGGCGCATTTGATCCATAAGCACTATTAATTTAATAGCATACTACACAGTATTGATGCCGGCTATCTTGCCAAAACGTTTGTAAATTGATCGAGAAGGGCCCCAATCATGGCCAATGTGACGAAAAGAAAATTTGATGTGGTGATCGTAGGCGCAGGCGGCTCAGGCATGCGCGCCTCCTTGCAACTGTCCCGCGCGGGCCTCAATGTAGCCGTGCTCACCAAAGTCTTCCCCACCCGCTCGCACACCGTGGCGGCGCAAGGCGGCATCGGTGCATCGCTGGGCAATATGAGTGAGGACAATTGGCACTATCACTTCTACGATACCGTCAAGGGCAGCGATTGGCTCGGCGATCAAGACGCAATTGAATTCATGTGCCGCGAAGCGCCTAAGGTGGTCTATGACTTAGAGCACATGGGCATGCCCTTTGACCGCAACCCCGATGGCACGATTTATCAGCGCCCCTTCGGCGGCCACACTGCGAATTATGGCGAAAAACCCGTGCAACGCGCTTGCGCCGCCGCCGACCGCACTGGCCACGCCATGCTGCACACGCTGTATCAGCAAAACGTGCAGGCTCGCACCAGCTTCTTCGTGGAGTGGATGGCGCAAGATTTGATTCTTGACGCAGATGGCGATTGCCTGGGCGTGACCGCGATTGAGATGGAAACGGGCGACGTTCACATCCTCGAAGCAAAGACTACGCTGCTCGCCACTGGCGGAGCGGGACGAATCTATGCCGCATCGACGAACGCCTTCATCAACACCGGCGACGGCTTGGGTATGGCCGCGCGCGCAGGCATTCCGCTGGAAGACATGGAGTTCTGGCAATTCCACCCCACGGGCGTAGCAGGTGCTGGCGTGTTGCTGACTGAGGGCTGCCGTGGCGAGGGCGCAATTCTTCTCAACAGCAATGGCGAGCGCTTCATGGAGCGCTATGCACCCACGTTGAAAGATTTGGCACCACGCGATTTCGTTTCCCGCTGCATGGATCAAGAAATCAAAGAAGGCCGAGGCTGCGGCCCGAACAAAGATTATGTGATGCTCAAGCTCGATCACTTGGGCGCTGAGACGATTCACAAGCGCCTGCCTTCGGTGTACGAAATCGGCGTGAACTTCGCCAATGTGGACATCACCAAAGAGCCAATTCCTGTTGTGCCCACGATTCACTACCAAATGGGTGGCATCCCCACCAATATCAACGGCCAAGTCGTGATTCAGCGCAATGGCAATGACAACGATGTTTTGAACGGCCTCTACGCAGTAGGCGAATGCTCCTGTGTAAGCGTGCATGGCGCGAACCGCTTGGGCACGAACTCCCTGCTCGACTTGCTGGTGTTTGGTCGTGCAGCCGGCAATCACATTGTTGAGTCGCTCAAAAATGCGCCAAAAGAGCATAAGAAATTGCCAGCAAATGCGGCTGATAAAACGCTGGCCCGTATCGCCCGCTTGAATGACTCCACCACAGGTGAGTATGCGCAAACCGTAGCCAATGACATTCGCGCTGCGATGCAACAGCACGCAGGCGTGTTCCGCACGCAAGCAAGTCTTGATGAAGGCGTAACGAAAATCGCCGCTCTGCGCGAGCGAGTGAAAAACATCACCCTCAAAGACAAATCGCAAACCTTCAACACCGCACGCATTGAAGCGCTGGAAGTAGAGAATTTGATTGAATCTGCTGAGGCCACCATCGTGTCTGCCGCTGCTCGCAAAGAATGCCGTGGCGCGCACACCGTGAGCGACTATGAGAGGCCCGTGGACGACCCGATCACCCCGATGGGCCGCAACGATGCCGTCTGGATGAAGCACACTCTGTGGTATGCCGAAGGCAACAAGCTGGACTACAAAGCCGTCAAGCTCAAGCCACTCACAGCAGAGAGCGTACCCCCAAAAGTTCGTACCTTCTAAACAGCCCAAATCAAGCACAGTACCGGAGAAACATCATGGAATTACGTACCTTCAAAATCTACCGCTACGATCCCGATCAAGATGCCAAACCGTATATGCAGACCATCACGGTCGAGCTTGATGGAACTGAGCGCATGCTGCTCGATGCTTTGATGAAGCTCAAAGAACTTGACCCCAGCATTTCCTTTCGCCGCTCCTGCCGCGAAGGCGTGTGCGGGTCTGACGCGATGAACATCAATGGCAAAAACGGCTTGGCATGCCTCACGAATATGCGCACCTTAAAGGGCGACATCACTTTGAAGCCCCTGCCCGGCCTGCCCGTGATCCGCGACATCATTGTGGACATGACGCAGTTCTTCAAGCAATACAACTCGATCAAGCCTTACTTGATCAACGACACCATCCCGCCCGAGAAAGAGCGCCTTCAATCGCCTGAAGAGCGTGATGAGTTGAACGGTTTGTACGAGTGCATCTTGTGCGCAAGTTGCTCGACCAGCTGCCCCAGCTTCTGGTGGAACCCCGACAAATTCGTCGGCCCTGCAGGCCTCTTGCAAGCCTACCGCTTCATCGCCGACAGCCGCGACGAAGCAACGAACGAGCGCCTAGACAACTTGGAAGACCCATACCGCCTGTTCCGCTGCCACACCATCATGAATTGCGTGGACGTGTGCCCGAAGGGTTTGAACCCCACGAAGGCCATCGGCAAGATCAAAGAACTCATGGTTCGTAGAGCAGTATAAATACCGAATACGTAACGCAGAAAGCGCAGAAAGGACACAGAAAACACAGAAGTGAATATGGGGCATCGCCTATTCCTGCTGTTTTCTGCGTCTTCTGTGTAATTTCTGTGTTTTCTGTGTTCTAAGAACCTCCCCCAATAAGCAATGCAAGCAACCGCCAACGCCGTGGATACCGTAGAAGCCATCTACGGCCTCGGTGCGGCTGATGATTTGGATGCGCCGTTGTCCAGTGGTGGGCTGTCCAAGCTGCGCTGGCGCTGCCGCCGAGGTATGCTGGAAAATGACTTGTTTTTAGAGCGTTTTTTCAACAAATACGCAGAATTACTCACCGTCAGGCAGGCGAATGGGTTGAATGCTCTAATGGATTTATCCGACAATCAGCTTTTGGATTTGCACCTCAACCGCAAGAGTCTGCACGAGGTGCGCCCTGAGTTGGATACGCCCGATATCCGCGCCGTTTTAGATCTCTTGAAGGAAAAACAATGAAACTTGCCGACTACAAAGCTTCCCTGTCGTTCTCCAACGGCAACCCCAGCATCGAGATGCCTGTTTACCAGGGCAACATCGGCCCCGATGTGGTGGACATTCGTAAGCTGTATGCCCAAACCGGCATGTTCACCTACGATCCTGGCTTCCTCTCGACCGCTGCTTGCCAATCCACCATCACCTATATCGATGGCGACAAAGGCGAGTTGCTGTACCGCGGTTACCCCATCGAGCAATTGGCCACCAATTGCGACTTTTTAGAGACCTGCCATTTGCTGCTCTACGGCGATCTGCCTAACGCGCATCAAAAGCAAGATTTCACCAGCCGCGTGACCAACCACACCATGGTCAACGAGCAAATGCAATTTTTCCTGCGCGGCTTCCGCCGTGATGCGCACCCCATGGCCATCATGACCGGCTTGGTCGGCGCGCTCTCAGCCTTCTATCACGACAGCACTGACGTGCATAACGCCGAGCACCGCGATATTTCCGCCATCCGCTTGATCGCCAAAATGCCCACCTTGGTGGCCATGGCCTACAAATACAGCGCGGGTCAGCCTTTTATCTACCCGAAGAATGATCTCTCCTACGCTGGCAATTTCATGCGCATGATGTTTGCTACGCCTTGCGAAGATTACAAAGTCAATGAAGTGATCGAGCGCGCGATGGATCGCATCTTCATCTTGCACGCCGACCACGAGCAAAACGCATCGACCTCGACTGTGCGCTTATGTGGTTCATCGGGCACAAACCCTTTCGCTGCCATTGCCGCTGGCGTAGCCTGCCTCTGGGGCCCTGCCCACGGCGGCGCAAACGAAGCTTGTCTGACCATGCTGGAAGACATTCAGCGCATGGGCGGTGTGGCCAAAGTAGGCGAGTTCATGGAGAAGGTTAAAGATAAGAACTCCGGCGTCAAGCTCATGGGCTTTGGCCACCGCGTGTACAAAAACTACGACCC
>JAYVJQ010000027.1:0-2837 GCA_043769055.1 Allobrachymonas sp. | reverse complement strand
GACAGAATTTGAACGGCGAACAAAATAGTTGTGAGAACTTGCATAGTACTAATTTCCAGAAGGTGATATTTTAACGCTATAGATTTGTGAGCATTCCGCGCAGATTACATGCCGGCTGCTGCAATGATTTTCATAAAATCTGCTGCCTTGAGCGATGCGCCGCCAATCAGGCCGCCATCAATGTCAGGTTGGCTCAGTAGCTCAGCCGCATTGGCCGCATTCATACTGCCGCCATACAAAATCCGCACGCGCTGCTTGGCGGCGCTGCTGGCGGCATTGAGCTGGGCGCGCAGCACGGCATGCACTTGCTGCGCTTGTTCTGGGGTGGCAGTTTTGCCTGTGCCAATCGCCCACACGGGCTCATAAGCGACGACGATTTCGCTGATGCAATGGCCATTGTCGTGAATCACGGCGGCGAGTTGGCGCTTGACTACGGTTTCGGTTTGCCCCGCTTCGCGCTGCTCCAGCGTTTCGCCCACGCAAACAATCGGCGTGATGCCAGATGCAAGCGCTGCTTTGGTTTTGAGCGACACCGTTTGATCTGTCTCGCCGTGATAACTGCGGCGTTCGCTGTGGCCCACGATGGCGTAACGCACGCCAAAATCCTTGAGCATGCTGCCTGAGACTTCTCCGGTGAAGGCGCCGCTAGCGTGCGCAGAGATGTCTTGCGCTCCTAATTCAATAGCATTCTGCGCATATTCCATCCCGGCTACCATGCTATTTTGGTTTAAAAATGGCCTAGAAATAAGAGCCGAGAGCTGCGCGAGATACGGCGCTGGCGCGCACAGCGCCACATCACACGTAGGCGCTGCACTTGCTTGCTTCATCAGCGTCAAAAGCTCGCTGACCAGCAGCTCGTTGGCCACCAGTGAGCCATTCATTTTCCAATTGCCAGCAATGAGTTTTTTCATAATTGACTCCAGTCGAGCACGATTTTGCCGATGTGCTGATTGCTTTCCATGAGAGCATGCGCCGCTGCGGCTTGTGTGGGCTCGAAGCTCTTGAACAAAGTAGGTTTGATTGCTCCTGCTTCAATGAGCGGCCAAACATGCTGCTTCAAATTCTGCGCAATCGCGGCTTTGAAAGCCACGGGGCGTGGGCGCAAAGTAGAACCTGTGATTTGCAAACGGCGGCGCAGCACCAAGCCGGCATTGAATTCCGCCTTCAAACCACCCTGCACTGCGATGATGACCAACCTGCCCTCTTCTGCCAAGCATTCAACTTCTTTGGCCACATAGCTGCCAGCGACCATATCCAAAATCACATTCACGCCGCCGCTTTGCGCGTTGGACAAAATGCCACCCGCTTGGCCGCCAGCACCCGTGAGCCGTTTGATTTCGTCAGCAAAATCCTGCGTTTTATAGTTGATCGCGTGATCAGCGCCGAGCTTGATGCATGCGGCACATTTTTCGTCACTACCAGCAGTAGCAAACACGGTCGCGCCAAACGCCTTGGCCATTTGAATGGCAGTCACGCCAATGCCGCTCGTGCCACCTTGAATCAAAATGCTCTCGCCACCTTTGAGACCCGCGCGGTCAAACACATTGCTCCACACGGTGAAAAATGTCTCAGGCAAGCTCGCCGCCTCAACCATCGACAAGCCCTTGGGCACAGGCAAGCATGAGCCTATGGGTGCTGCGCAAAGCTCTGCATAACCGCCGCCTGCCACCAAGGCGCAGACGGCATCACCTATCTTGAGTCTCGCAGCCTGCATCGCCGCCACATCGCCGCTCACGATATGCCCAGCCACTTCCAATCCGGGAATGTCACTTGCACCGGGCGGCACAGGGTAAGCGCCCGTTCGCTGCAACACATCAGGCCGATTGATGCCCGAAGCCGCCACGCGAATCAACACCTCGCCAGCGCCCGCTGCTGCATCTGGCCGCTCGGCCATCCGCAGCACGTCAGGCGTGCCGAATTGGGAGATTTCTATGGCTTTCATGATTTAGGAATGCAACGAGCGCTTCGCGCCGAGCGGCTGCGCCGCCGATGCAACGATGAAGTCAACGCACTCGATCTTCATCGTTCTTTCGGGGCGAAGCCCTCCGCGCGTCAGCGCTCGTCTGCATTCTTACTGCTGCTGCTCACCGCCGTTGCCATTACCGCCTTCACGGTCTTGGCGGGGCGCGCGCTCTTCGCGTGGAGGACGGTCGCCACGTGGGCCACGATCACCGCGATCACCACCACGGCCACCGAAGCGGTCACCACGGTCCGAGCGCTCGCGGAATTCGCGGGGAGCTGGCTCTTCGTAGCCTTCAGGTTTGTCCATCAAAGCTTTCATCGAGAGCTTGACGCGGCCTTTGTCGTCCGTCTCCATGGCTTTGACGCGCACGATCTGGCCTTCTTGCAGATAGTCAGAGACTTTCTCCACGCGCTCAAATGCGATTTGGCTGATGTGCAGCAGGCCATCTTTGCCGGGCAGCAAATTAATCAGTGCGCCGAAATCCAAAATCTTGGTGACTGGGCCTTCGTAGATCTTGCCCACTTCCACTTCAGCCGTGATTTCGGTGATGCGCTGCTTGGCGAATTCTGCTTTCTCAGCATCGGTGGAGGCGATGGTGATCGTGCCATCTTCGCCAATGTCAATCGTGCAGCCGGTTTCTTCGGTGAGGCCACGAATCGTTGCGCCGCCCTTGCCGATCACATCACGAATCTTCTCGGGATTGATCTTCATGGTGTACAGGCGAGGCGCGAAGTTGCTCACTTCGGTATTGGCAACAGCCATGGCTTCTTGCATTTTGCCCAAAATGTGCATGCGGGCTTCTTTGGCTTGCGCCAGAGCGACTTGCATGATTTCTTTGGTAATGCCTTGGATTTTGATGTCCATCTGCAAGGCG